>CAYSCB010000092.1:0-9926 GCA_964429335.1 uncultured Aquihabitans sp. | reverse complement strand
CATCTTCAAGGGCGGCTCTGGCTCGGGCATCAACCTGTCCAACATCCGCTCCAGCTACGAGCTGCTCAACGGTGGTGGCACGGCCAGCGGTCCGGTCAGCTTCATGCGTGGCGCCGATGCCTCGGCGGGCACCATCAAGAGCGGCGGCAAGACCCGTCGTGCGGCGAAGATGGTCATCCTCAACGTCGATCACCCCGACGTGGAGGAATTCGTGTGGTGCAAGGCCAAGGAGGAGCGCAAGGCGCGCGTGCTGCGCGACGCCGGCTTCGACATGGACCTCGACGGTGCCGACTCCTTCTCGATCCAGTACCAGAACGCCAACAACTCCGTCCGCCTGTCCGACGACTTCATGCGCGCCGCCCTCGACGGTCGCGACTGGGAGCTGACGTCCCGTACGACCGGTGAGGTCGTCGAGACGGTGCCGGCCCGGCGGATCCTCCGCGAGATCGCCGAGGCATCCTGGGAGTGCGCGGATCCCGGCGTTCAGTTCGACTCGACGATCAACCGCTGGAACACCACGCCGAACGCCGGCCGGATCGAGGCGAGCAACCCGTGCAGCGAGCACCTGCGGCTCGCGAACAGCGCCTGCAACCTCGCGTCGATCAACCTCCTGTCGTACCTGGACGGCGACGGCATCTTCGACGTCGAGTCGTTCGAGCACACCGTCCGTGTCGTCGTCACCGCCCAGGACATCCTCGTCGGCGGCTCCGACTACCCGACCGACAAGATCGCCGCCGAAGCCCGCGCTGCCCGGGACATCGGCATCGGATACACCAACCTCGGCGCAGCGCTCATGGCGTTGGGCCTTCCGTACGACTCCGAGGACGGACGGGCGTGGGCCGCGACGATCACCGGGATCCTGACCGGGGTCGCAGCGGTGCGCTCCACCGAGCTGGCCGCCGACCTCGGACCGGCGCCGCTGTACGCGGGTGACGCCGAGGCGTGGAACGGTGTGTACCGGATGCACCTCGATGCGGCCCGTGCGGTCGACGCCGTCGAGGGCCAGCCGGACCTCAACCAGCACCTGGTCCGGATCTGGTCCGACGCGGCCGAGCGGATCCTCGAGCACGGAGCCAGGAACGCAGAGCTGTCGGTTGCTGCGCCGACGGGGACGATCAGCTTCATGATGGGAGCCGACACGACCGGCATCGAACCGGACCTGGGGTTGGTCAAGCACAAGAAGCTCGTGGGTGGCGGAACCCTGCAGATCGTCAACCAGACGGTGCCGCGTGCGTTGCACCGCCTGGGGTACTCCGAGGACGCGATCGAACGGATCGTCGCGCACGTCGCCGAACACCACAGCATGGTGGGGTCGCCCGATCTGGACGCGGCCCACCTCCCCGTCTTCGCCTGCGCGATGGGCGACAACACGATCTCCTACGGCGGCCACCTGCGGATGATGGCGGCGATCCAACCGTTCTTCTCCGGTGCGATGTCGAAGACCGTGAACGTCCCCGAGGACACGACGGTCGACGACATCGAACAGCTCCTGATCGATTCGTGGCGCACCGGGATCAAGTGCGTGGCGCTCTACCGCGACAACTGCAAGGTCGGCCAGCCCTTGTCCACGGGCAAGAAGGCGGAGCGCAAGCCGGCCGATGCCGCGGATGCGGTGGTGCGCGTCGTCGAACAGGTGGCTCGACCGGTCCGTGAGCGCCTGCCGCGCACCCGGACATCGAAGACCTTCGAGTTCCGCGTCGCGGACTGCAAGGGCTTCGTGACCGTCGGCGAGTACGACGACGGTCGACCCGGCGAGCTGTTCATCCGCGTCTCGAAGCAGGGATCGACGCTGGCCGGGATCATGGACGCGTTCGCGATCTCGGTCAGCCACGGCTTGCAGTACGGCGTCCCGCTCCGCGCCTTCATCGGGGCTCTGGTGGGCATGCGCTTCGAACCAGCGGGCATGACCGATGATCCCGAGGTGAGGATCGCGAACAGCCTCGTCGACTACCTGTTCCGTCGTCTTGCCATCGAGTACCTGCCCTACGAGGAGCGCGTGGAGCTCGGCATCCTCGCGACATCGGAGCGGATGCAGCCGACGCTGCCCGGCGTCGAGGAGGCGGTCACCCAGACCGTCCAGGGCGGCGACGTCCCGTACGACCCGCCCACCCCGGCGAGCCCGTCGGAGGATCCCGGGCACGCGGTCTCCTATGCCGAGGTCATCAAGCCGGCGACCGAGGCGCCGCTGTGCATGACGTGCGGGGTCAAGATGACCCGGGCCGGCTCCTGCTTCGTGTGCCAGGAGTGCGGGACGACCAGCGGTTGCAGCTGATGTGACGCAAGGTCCGTCGGGGGCGGCCCCGCCCCCGACTCGACGCGACCTACGGTGTGGACGGATCCGTGTGGACGGAGACGAGATGACACGTTCGGTTCGCATCCTGACCATGGTCGGCGTCGCGGCGGTCGTCGTGTCGTCCGGCGCCTGCGCCCGGTCGTCGGACGACGACGCAGCGACGAGGCGCACGGCAGCCCAGCACGCGTCGACGACTCACGCCGGCTCGGCGAGCAGTGACATCGGCGCGGGCCGAACGCCGTCGTCGATGGCGGGTCCTGTGAGGCCGTCCGCCGACAACCCGTGCCGCGCTACGTCCGCACCACCGGCGAAGTACGACCACGTGCTGGTGATCATGGAGGAGAACCGCCGCTGGCGGGATGTGGGTGGTGTCGGGTTCCGCGACCCGGCCATGCCGTACCTCCACGGTCTGGCGCAGAAGTGCACGACGTTCGCCGACTGGACCGAGACGGACACCTCGCAGAACAGCCTGACCCAGTACATCGGCCTGACGAGAGGGGTGAGCAACCCCCACACGACGAACGACTGCTCGCCCTCGAAGAAGTGCCGGTCGACCGATGACAACATCTTCCGGCAGGTCCGTACCTCCGGCGGGTCCGCCCGCAGCTACGTCGAGGGTGCGGATGCACCGTGCTCCGCTGCGGGCAACGCCGCCAGACACGTGCCGGCGCTCTACTACGCCGGCTCCTACACCGACACGGGCGGCATCCACGACGACCAGGACGCCTGCGCCACAGAGGTCCGGCCGCTCGCCGATCTGGTCCCGTCGAACCTGCCGACGTTCGCTGTGGTCACGCCGAATCTGTGCAACGACGGTCACGACTGCGGCAACGGTGTGGTGGACCGTTGGCTCGCCCGTTTCCTGCCGAGCATCCTGAACGGGTCGTCGTACCGAGGCGGCACGACGGCGGTGATGGTGCTCTACGACGAGGACCACCCTGTGCCCAACCTGCTCGTGGCGCCGACCGCTCGGGCCGGCGTCGACAAGACCCCTGGCGCCGGCCACACCGCCATGCTGCGCACGTGGGAGGAGATGCTCGGGCTCCCGCTGCTGCCTGGTGTCACCTCGGCGATGAGTCTGCGGTCTCCGGCCAACATCTGATCCGGATGCTCCAGCGGGGTTGGTGGTGGGTGATGTCGGTCGCGTCGGATGGCTCGGATGGCTCGGGTGTCTCCGACACGTCGTTGCGACACGTCGCTCCAACACGGACCACCTCGCATGACCATCTGTCCCTACCGAGGACCGGTCGGGACGCACCGGGACGGCGTCGACGCCTGTAGTGTCGGACGCTCATGGACATCGAGCAGTTCTACGACGCAGACCCCCGCCGCCGGGCCTCCGACGAGGAGCAGTTCGGCCGGGACTGGACCGGTGACGACGGCGTTCTGTGGGAGATCAACTGGGTCATCGACACCGGTGAGGTCTACGCGATGCGCGAAGTGGTCGAACCCGGCGGCATGGATCCCGTCGGTGACACCTGGGTGCAGGAGCTACCGACCGAGCTCGTCACCGTCGAGATCCTCGGGGTCGTCGCGGACCGCGGTTCGATCGACCGGGCGCTCGACGGCTGGCAGGATGAGATGGCCAGGCCCGGATCGTTGCAGTGGGTCCGGGACCGGATCGGCGCGGTGTCCACGACGTCGTGATCGGGCCGTCGGCGATCGGTCCCGTCTCGGATCAGCAGCGTCCGCCGGAGCCGTAGTCCTGGGTCCAGTACGGCGTTCCGTTCGACGATCTGGCAAGTCCCACGCCGACGTGGGTGGATCCGCCGAGGATGTTGGCGCGGTGGCCGGGCGAGTTCATCCAAGCCCTCATGACGGTGGTCACGTCGCCCTGGCCGTAGGCGACGTTCTCGGCGAGGCTCCTCCATCCGGTGTAGCCGGCCCGATCGGCGCGGGTCACCATCGTGGAGCCGTCCCCACCGATGTGGCTCATCGTGTTGCGGTTCGCCTGATCCTGGGAGTGGTTCTGGGCGGCAACGTCGAGCGTGGCGCAGCGCGTCAACGGCGGTAGGCCCTCGGCGGCCCGGAAGGAGTTGATGGAGGCCACCATCTGGTCCTGCCACGAGCCGACCGGTGGCTGAGGTGGTTGTGGGGCCTGGGGTGTGCACGCCCCCAGCACCAGAGCGAGGGCGGCGGCGATGCCGACGGAGGTGGCGCGGGCTCGGTTCATCATCGACTCCTGGTCGGCACGCACGGTTCGTGCTGGGGATGTCGTCGACCGTGCAGAGCCGGAACTTGAGCTCGGGGCGCGCGTTCGACGCTCCGATCCGCCAGAATCCAGTGGTGACAGATGACCGCGACCCTGCCGACGAACCGGCCGACGACCCGGCAGGAGGCTCCCCGCAGACCCCTTGGGTGATCGACGCGACCCTCGGCGCGACCGCGGTCGCGGGACGCGTCGCCGGAGGTGTGGCATCGGCTGTTGCTCGTTCGGCACCCGCAAGGGCGCTCGACGGCGTCGCCCGCCGGGTCAGCCGACCGCTCATCGACGAGGGTGAGGCGGTGAGGGAGCGGGCCGGCAGCGAGGGACTGCCGGCAGCGCAGGACCTGGTCCGGCGCGTCACCCCGGACGTCATCGGAGCGATCGACCTCGACTCCATCCTCGCGGCGGTTGACGTGCAGGGTCTGATCGATCGCGTGGACATAGCCGGCCTCATCGATCGTGTGGATGTCGCGGCGATCGTCGACCGGGTGGACATCGATCGGCTGTTGGAGGGGATCGATCTCGATGCACTGCTGGCCCGCATCGACCTCGACTCGCTGCTCAGGCGCCTGGATCTGAACGCCGTGCTCGACGGTGTCGATCTGAACGCGCTCCTCGCCGGCGTCGACCTCGACGCGCTCCTCGCCGGCGTCGACCTCGACGCTCTCCTCTCCGAGCTCGACCTCAACGCCGTCGTCGACCGCCTCGACGTCGACGCGCTGATCTCGAACACCGAGATGGGAGCCGTCATCGTCCGTTCGACCGGAGGTGTGGCGGCGGAGGCCCTCGACGCGGTGCGCAGCCAGGGTGTGTCGCTCGACTCGGTCGTCGCCCGGGTCGCCAACCGGGTCCTGCGGCGTGATCCGATCGATATCCCTGCCGGACCCCCGCTGCTCGTCGAGCAGCCGCCGACGCATCCCTCCGGAGATGTCGAACCCGGCGATGCCGGCGATACCGGTGAGACCGGCGAAGCTGCCGGGGACGCGGCCCGGGAAGAATCACCGACGTGAGCGATTCCGCCCCGGAAAGCGACCTGACGAAGGCCGTCTCCATGCAGGGCCACTACGCGGGCGCCGTGACCCGGCTCGCCGCGTTCGCGGTCGACCAGGGGATCGCCTCCGGGCTTTTCGCAGCGGCGTCGCTGCTGTTCACCCAGGCCCTGGCGATGATCACCTCCGACGCGGTCAAGCTCGATCTCAGCAACCTCGTCACCGGAGCGTTGTTCCTGCTCTGGCTGTTCCTCTACTACGCGTACCCCTGGTCGATGAGCGGCAAGACGCCGGGCATGGCCCTCCTCGGGATACGGGTCGTCCGCGCCGACGGTGGTGCTGCGACGGCACGGAACGCCGTGCTCCGGACCCTTGCGCTGCCACTGTCGTTCCTCACGTTGGGCATCGGGTTCCTGCCCATCATCTTCGGCCGACACCGCCAGGCGCTCCACGACAGGATCGCCGGCACGGCGGTCGTGTACTCGTGGGATGCTCGGGGTGCACGCTGGCGCTTCCTCGCCCGTCAACAGGAGACCGAAGCCGCCACATAACGGCCACGATCGGTCTGCCGGCTCCGAGTGGGGAGAACCTCCCGGTTCCCGGGGGATCCGGATGGACTCTCAGGATGGGCCGGATCGACCGGAGACATCGGATCGATGATCCGTCACACTGCGGCCATGGGAACGTTCGAGATCGTCGAGAGCTTCAGGCAGGACATCGTGGAGAACGGCTACAGCGTCGTTGCTGTGACCGGTGACCTCACGGGATGCGACTGGGCCTACAGCGTCGGGTTGGACGTGTCGTTCGAGCACCCGGAGCTCATCATCGTCGGCGTCGACGCCCCCCTGGCCGGCGCGATCGTGCAGGCCATGGCCGAGAAGATCGCCGTCGGTGCGGACCTTCGCCGATGCGGCGCGGCGCAGGTCGGTCCGATGGCGTTTCGCTTCGAGGAGGTCGACGACCTCTTCTGCAGCCAGGGTGACTGGTTCAACCTCGGGCGCCAGGTGATGGCGGAGACGGGGCTGGCGTGGCCGTCGACGTTGCAGATCGTCTGGGCCGACACCGACGGCACCTATCCCGAACGGTCCGACGACCCACGATGGTTCATGCGTCAACCGCTCCTCGTGGGATGAGGCGACCGCCGGGCTGATCCGGGCGTGCGCTCTGATGTCGTGCGCCCTGTGACCGGACGCGGCGACACGGCTTTTCGACCTCTGGTACCCTCGCAGGTTCGACGGGTCCGGACAGCGGGCCCGCCCGGGCCCCGTCCCGCTCCCTCGACACCCGTGAGGAACCTCGCAGTGGCATTCGACGTCGGTGACCGCGTTGTCTATCCGCACCACGGTGCGGCCGTGATCAAGAAGCGCGAGAAGCGCAAGGTCAACGGGGCCACGACCGAGTACCTCGTGCTCGAGATGGCCCACGGGGAGCTCACGCTGTCGGTGCCGGTGGACAAGGTCGATGACGTCGGGATGCGCCCACCGATCGGCAAGGAGGAGGTCGAGGACCTCTTCGAGCTCCTCGGCAAGAAGGACGTCCGGGAACCCGCGAACTGGAGCCGTCGGTTCAAGAACCACCAGGAGAAGCTGAAGTCCGGCGACGTGTACCAGGTCGCGGAAGTGGTCCGGAACCTGGCGTTGCGGGATCAGGCCAAGGGGCTGTCGGCGGGTGAGAAGTCCATGTACATGAAGGCGCGCAGCGTGCTCGTGTCCGAGCTCAGCTTCGCGCTCGACGTCAGCGAGGACGAGGCCCTGTCACAGGTCGAGGCACAGCTCTCCTGAACGGCACGGCCAGCGCAGTAGATGCCGGGGGGATGCGGGTCCTGCAGGTCCTCGGCACCACCGACGCCGATGACGACGCCGACGCGTCGCTCGATCTCCACCGCGGGCTCGCCCACCTCGGTGTCGAGGTCCGGACGCTCGCCCTGGCACCGGGTCGAACGGCGGGGTTCCAGACGGAGATCCCGACGATGGGTCCGTCGGTGCGTTCGCTCGCTGCGGTCACCCAGTTGCGACGTGAGCAACGCTGGGCCGACGTCGTGGTCCTTCGCGGGGAGGCGCCGGTGGCCGCCGCCGGGTGGCTGCCGGCGCGCGGCGCGCCTCCGACGGTGCTCCAACTCGGCTGTGACGCCTGGGACGGGAAGGGCGCCGGCGTGCCGACCCGCGTCCGTCGCCTTGCTCAGCGGGGGATCCGGGTCGTGGTTCCGCACCGGTCGGCGCGGTGGGTGGGTCCGGTGCTCGGCATCACGAGCGACCGGGTCGAGGTCATCGCATGCGGCGTCGACGTCGGTGGCGTCGTTCCGTTGGACGGATCGGCGCGTCGTTGCGCCGCGCGTGGCGTCCTCGGTGTGCCCGAGGAGGCCAGGGTGGCGCTGGTGCTCGGCGATGACGATGCTGCGCTCGACGTCGCGGCCGAAGCAGGACGCCTCGGGATGGTCGTGCTGTCCGAGCGTGCTGCGGGGATCGGCGGGCGCTGCGATGACGAGCTCGTCACCTTCGGTGCCGAGGGACACCACGTCGACGCCGGAGCGCGTCGTGAGCTGGTGACCTCGGCGTCGGACCTCGTGATCGCACCCGGCGTCGCCCGCGACGTCTCGCCGAGGCTGCTGCGAGCTGCAGGGGTGGGTCTCGCCGTGGTGGCCACCGGAGGAGAGGCGATGTCGGAGCTCGTCGACGACACGACGGGCTGGTCGAGCATCGGTGAGGCGGCCTCCGTCGACGACGCCGAGCTCCGACGACGCGGCAGGGGAGCAGCGGCGCGGGTGGCCGAGCGCTTCGCCCTGGGTGACGTCGCACGACGTTGGGTCTCCCTCCTCGCGTCGGTGCGCGGCCCCGGTCCGGTTCCGTCGACGAGGCCCGACGGGCCATGATGATCGTCACCATGGTCCTGCGCAGCACACCACCCACCCTCGATCTGATCGCCGCGATCCCGAGTCCGCCGTTCCGGGACCTGACGATCGGGCCGTTCTCGTTCCGGATGTACGGCCTGATGATCGCCCTCGGAGTGCTCGCGGCGGTGTGGATCGCACGCCGTCGCTACGAGTCCTACGGCGGTGACCCCGAGGACATCACCACCGTGTCCCTGGTGGCCGTGCCCGCCGGACTCATCGGCGCACGGCTGTACCACGTCATCACCGACTGGAACGCCCGCTACTCAGGCGGTCGGTGGTGGCCGGACGCGTTCCTCATCTGGAAGGGGGGTCTCGGCATCCCCGGTGGTGTGCTGCTCGGGGTTCTGGCCGGCGTGCTGGTGGCTCGGCGACTCGAGGTCGACTGGCGACTCGCCGCGGATGCCTGCGCGCCGGCGATCCCGGTGGCGCAGGCGATCGGCCGACTCGGCAACTGGTTCAACCAGGAGCTCTACGGCCGACCGACCGGCCTGCCCTGGGGGTTGCGGATCGATCCCGAGTTCCGCCCGGCGAACGCGATGACCGCGACGACGTTCCAGCCGACGTTCCTCTACGAGATGCTCTGGAACCTCTCGCTGGCAGGGGTCATCGTGTGGGCGAGCGGTCGAGTGGTGCTCCGGCGCGGCCGCTGGTTCGCCGTCTACGTCGCGGGCTACGGCCTCGGACGGCTGTGGGTCGAGGCGCTCCGCGACGACTTCGCGAGCCGGGTCCTCGGGCTGCGGGTCAACATCTGGACCGCCAGCATCGCGATCGTCGGCGGACTCGTCTGGCTGTTCTGGGGTGGGAACCCCGTGGACCGCGACGCCACCGATCGACTCCGGGCGGGTGCCACCATGGCAGACATCGTCGGCGGCGTCGGCGTCCGGGCGCCGCACGGACCACAACAGCTTGCTGAGACAGCGGAGCCTGTTGAGACAGACGAGCCTGTTGAGACAGACGATCCGGCTGAGACAGACGAGTTCGAGGACTGAGCTCGTCGGTGGCTGAGCTCGGCGGGTGCCGTGTCGTCGGTCAGGCGTCCGATCGCAACTACCATGACGGCATCATCACGGATCCGACGGGGACATGACGACGACATTCGAACGCCTCGGCATCGCCGAGGACATCTGCCACGCGCTGCGGGAGCGGGGCATCAACGACGCCTTCCCGATCCAGGAGAAGACGATCCCCGACATCCTCGCCGGACGTGACGTCTGCGGGAAGGCGAAGACCGGTTCCGGCAAGACGCTGGCGTTCGGTCTGCCCCTCCTGCAGCTGCTGCCGCGTGCAGAGCCGGGTCGTCCCACCGGACTGGCGCTGGTCCCGACCCGTGAGCTCGCCACCCAGGTTCGCGACGAGCTCGTCGCCGCGGCCCACGCTCGTGGCGTGCGCATCGCCGCGATCTACGGTGGTGACCCGATCGAGAAGCAGATCAAGGCGCTGAAGAGCGGCGTCGAGCTCGCTGTCTGCACGCCGGGTCGGGCGATCGACCTCATCGAGCGTGGGGACCTCTCGGTGGCCGACGTTCGCCACGTCGTCATCGACGAGGCC
>CAYSCB010000091.1:0-9995 GCA_964429335.1 uncultured Aquihabitans sp. | reverse complement strand
ACATGTAGCGGCTGGTGTGCATGAACCGGTGGTTCCAGTAGTAGATGAAGTCCCATCCGAGGATCGCCACCGCATGTGCCGCGACGCCGGTTCCCAGGTCGGGCAGCACCCGTCGCTCGTACAGCTTCCGGGCGGTCGTCCGGTTCGCCCAGGTGCCGGCGATCGCAGCTCCGGCGGCGCCGATCGACACTGCCGCGGAGCCACCGGCGACGCGTCGCCACACGTCACGTCGACGTCGGGTCGGGCGGAGCATCGGCGGCCGCTCCGGATCCTCCGAGGCTGCCCTCGCAGCCGCGCCTGCCGATGGAACCTCACCGGCCTGCAGCTCACGTGCTCGAGCGATGGCATCCGCCGCCACCGCGGTGAGGCCAGCGCCCGCCGCGACGGTGAGCACGGCCCTGCGGGACCGACCGTCAACGATGTCGAAGCGTCGGAACAGCCGGGTCGTCACCGCAGGGATGGCGAGGCTTGCGACACCCATCCCGAGGCTGGTCAGGGTGTCGCGGCTCTCGTAGTCCCCCGCGCTGGCGACAGCGCCACGGTCACGGGCGCGGGCGAGCGCGGCTGCCTCCGCTCCCATCGATCCGAAGAAGAAGGGGATCGCGGCGATCGTCAGGTCCACCACGAACCCGACGCTACCGTCGACACCCATCGAGGTGCGCAGCGTCCGGAGCCTGCAGCTCCGTCGACGACTGCCCGTTCGTGGCCCCGACGGTCAGGGAAGCGGGCTCGGTTCGACGAGGATCATGTCGCCGTCGTCGACGGCGCCCATAGGCCCCCGGAGCGCCGCGCCGAGCAGGCCCGACGGCAACGTGTAGCCATCGGCCTGGGACAGGTCGACCTGGTAGCCGAGGTCCGCCAACGACGCGATGGTGAGACGGCTGATCGGGTTGGTGCCCCAGTTGAGCCAGCCCGTCATCAGCTCGGAGACGAACACCGACTCCCGCCAGTGGGCCTCGGCGGTGCCGCTCCCGCCGGTCGCCTCGACGGGGACGTCGCCGGTCCCTCCGAGCGCGCGCCACTCGGTGACGGCGTTCGAGCCGGTGAACCTCGGATCGGAGGTGCCGCTCCCGCTGATCAGCGACATGGAGGACCACACCGTGCCGACGCCGAGTACGTGGGCCATCTCGTGTTCGACCACCTGGACGAAACGTCCGTCGAGCATCAGTCCTGCGACGTCAGCGCTGTCGAAGCGCATCAGACCGGCACGTGGCAGCCTGTCGGCGGCGGCCCGACACGGTCCTGCCGAGCCGAGGATCCCGTTCGGGCCGTCGATCGGAGTGACCTGGATGTCGATGACCATGCCCTCGATCGTCCCGGTCGGGCCGACCCCGAGGCAGCCGTTGAACGATGCGGGAGGTGACACCGGAGCAACCGCGGCGGTCATCACGCGCTCCCATCGATCGGCGGCGGTCTGAAACGCTGCGAGGACACCCGGCTCCATCGGTCCGAGCGGTCGGACGGTGATGCGGTATGGCGGGCTGGCCGGGGATGACGGTGGCCCCGGTGTTGGAGCCGCCGTGGGCGACATGCCCTGTGCGTCGGTCGATGGTCCGGCCGGTGGGGTCGCAGCGCAGCCGGCGAGGAGCACCAGAGCGATGCCGAGGACGAGGATCGGGGTGCGGGGAACGCTCACCACGATTCGTGTCGGATGACGCCGAGCGTGGGTTGAGACTTCAAGGTCGTTTGGCCCAGAGGTGGTCGAACGACGCTCGACTGCTGCTCAGCCCGAGGTCATCGAGCGGACCAGCGTCTCGAACTCACCGAGCTCCCGGAGCCGTGCCGCACGGACCGCTTCGAGACGACCGGCGAGCAGCAATCGCTTCGTCGCCAGCAGTGGGGCGAGCGGCAGCGAGCCGATGTGCGCCGCGATCGCGGCGGCTCGCGCCGGGAGCTCGTCGTGGGGGACCGAGCGCAGCGCTATGCCGTCCGCGACGGCCTGTTCGGCGTCGATCCACGGTTCGGTGTAGAGCACCTCCGCCGCTCGCTGCCAGCCCATCGTCTGTGGCATCAGCAGGCTCGCCGATGCCTCGGTCGTCACGCCGAGGGAGATGAACGGGACCTTCAGGCGGGCGGTGTCGGCGATCAGGACGATGTCGCAGTGCAACAGCATCGTGAGACCGATGCCGACGCCGATGCCGTTGACCGCGGCGACGATCGGCTTCGGGAAGGACTCGAGGACCGGCATGAATCGCTGGTAGCCGGGTTCCTGTCCGGCGAACACCGTCGGATCGGCCATCTCGGTGAGGTCCTGACCGGAGCTGAAGGCCCGACCGGCGCCGGTCAACATCACGCAGCGGATGGCGTCGTCCGCCGCGGCCTCCTCGAGGGCGGACGCGGTCGCGTACCAGAGCGCCTGGTTGAACGCGTTGAGCGCGTCCGGACGGTTGAGCGTCAGGGTTCGGACACCATCGCGGTCATCGACGACCAGGACGTGATCGGACTGGGCTGGGTCGGACATGGCCTGTTGGCTAGCACCGCCGGCGCCTTCGCAATGGCGTCGTCCTAACGTGGCGGACGTGAGCACCACCAGCAACCAGATCACCGTCTCGTCGAACGCCGAGAGCACTGCGGCGGACCGTCGCCACGTGTTCCACTCGTGGTCGGCCCAGGAACTGATCTCGCCGCTGCCGATCGCCGGGGGCGAGGGAGCGTGGTTCTGGGACAACGAGGGCAACCGCTACCTCGACTTCGCGTCGCAACTCGTGAACCTCAACCTCGGTCACCAGCATCCCCGCATGGTGGCGGCGATCAAGGCCCAGGCGGATCTGCTGTGCACCGTCGCGCCGCCGTTCGCCAACGACGTGCGCACCGAAGCCGCGCGGCTGATCGCCGAGCACGCACCTGGACGCTTGAACCGGGTGTTCTTCACCAACGGCGGAGCCGAGGCGAACGAGAACGCCGTACGGATGGCTCGCCTGCACACCGGACGACAGAAGGTGCTCGCCGCCTACCGCAGCTACCACGGCGCCACGTCGACCGCGATCACGTTGACGGGCGAACCGAGGCGCTGGCCGTCGGAGCCGGGCACGCCGGGTGTCGTGCACTTCTTCGGCCCGTACACCTACCGCTCCGCGTTCGGCTCGGCGACGGAGGAGGAGGAGCGCGCTCGTTCCCTCGACCATCTGGACCAGGTCGTGCAGATGGAAGGACCCCACACGATCGCGGCGATCATCCTCGAGTCGGTGGTCGGCACCAACGGGGTTCTCGTCCCGCCGGAGGGGTATCTCGCCGGGGTGCGCGAGCTGTGCGACCGTCACGGGATCCTGTTCATCGCGGACGAGGTGATGGTCGGCTTCGGTCGCGTGGGCGAGTGGTTCGCCGTCGATCGATGGGGCGTCGAACCCGACCTGCTCAGCTTCGCCAAGGGGGTGAACTCCGGCTACGTGCCCCTGGGGGGTGTGCTGATCTCCGACGAGGTCGCTGCCACCTTCGGGGAGCGTCCGTATCCAGGTGGGCTCACCTACAGCGGTCACCCGCTGGCGTGTGCGACCGCGGTGGAGAGCATCTCGATCTTCGAGTCCGACGACATCGTGGGTCGGGCACGTCGACTGGGCGAGGAGGTGATCCGGCCGGTCCTCGTCGACATGGCTTCCCGACATCCGTCGGTCGGCGAGGTGCGGGGTCTGGGCTGCTTCTTCGCCATCGAGCTCGTCCGCGACCGTGGCGATCGTGAGCCGCTCGTGCCGTTCAACGCCTCGGGCCCTGACGCCGCACCAATGGTGGAGTTGATGGATGCCTGCAAGGAGCGGGGCGTCTGGCCGTTCGCGCACTTCAATCGGCTCCATGTGGCGCCTCCGCTGATCATCGCCGAGCAGGACCTGCGACACGGACTGTCAGCGATCGACGACGCGCTGTCGGTGACCGACCGTCACTGCGGTGATTGAGCGGCGCGGTTGAGGGGACTGGTCCCCGGTGCGCCGATGGTCCGATCTGCGACCCGATGCGGTACAGTGCAGGCGTGCCATCGAACTCCGGCGGCACGCGAGACAGCAACCGCTCGACCGACGGGGTGCCGCAACTCGGCGCCCCGTTGTGCAATCAGGCCCCGCCCGCCGGGGAGAAACGAGTCATACCGTGGCAACGGGAACCGTCAAGTTCTTCAACTCCGAGAAGGGTTACGGCTTCATCAGCCGTGACGACGAGGGTGGCGACATCTTCGTTCACTTCTCCCAGATCTCCGGCAGTGGCTACCGCAATCTCGAAGAGGGCCAGAAGGTCGAGTTCGAGGTCGGTCCCGGTCGCAAGGGCGACGAAGCCCAGAACGTCCGGGCCGTCTGAACGACCATCCGATCGTGATCGCTGACGACGGCGGGACCTGACTCCGGTCGGGTCCCGCCGTCGTCGCGTCCAGTCACCCTCGTGTCGGAACGTGTCACCCTTCAGGGGTGACGTCGCCTGAGTCGGCGCGCCGCTAGCGTCGATCACATGGCAGACGAATCGTCGATCCCCACCGATGATGAACCGACCGCTCCGGACGGCGCAGCGGCGTCCGACGACGTCGGCGCTGGAGATGCGGCGGAGCTGCAGCGTCTCCGCAAGGAGAACGCTGAGCTCGAACGCCAGCTCGCGGCAGTCGGTTCGACAGCGGGGTCGGCGACGGTGCCGGCGGGACCGCGGCACCGAGGCCGCTGGTTCGCGTCGTGGGTGCTGATCGTCGTCGGATCGCTCCTCGTTCCCGTGTCGGTGGTGTCTCTCTGGTTGGATCGCACGATCACCGACACCGACCGCTACGTCGAGACGGTCGCACCCCTCATCCGCGACCCCGACATCCAGAAGGCCGTCGAGGCACGGCTGCAGCAGGCGTTGTACGAGCGGGTCGACGTGGAGGCCGAGGTGCGCCAGGTGCTCCCGGATCGAGCGGCGGTGCTCGCCGGACCCATCACCGCCGGTGTCAAGAACGTGGTCTCCAACCTCATCCACCGGGTGGTGACGAGTGATCGCGTGGCGCAGCTCTGGGACGATGCCAACCGCGCTGCACAGCAGCAGGCGGTCGCCGCGCTCACGGCGTCGAACGGGCGCAAGGGCGTGGTGACCGTCGACCTGACCGACACGCTCAAGCAGGTCGTGTCTCGGTTGGATTCGGCAGGGGTGCCGTTCTTCTCCAAGATCAGCGTCCCCGAGGTCAAGCTCGATGTGTTCCAGTCGAAGAAGGTCGCTCAGGTCCAGCAGGCGTTCAACCTCTTCGACAAGCTCGCCTCGGTGCTGCCCTGGTTGACCCTGCTCGTGCTGGGGGCCGGCGTCCTCGCTGCGCCGGATCGTCGCAAGGGGCTCGCGCACGCCGCGGGTGGGTGGGTCATCGGCTCGTTCACGCTCCTCGTGCTGGTGGCGATCGGCCGGGTCGTCTACCTGGGCGCGCTACCGACCGGTGCGTCGTTGCCTGCGAACACGGCGTTCTTCAACACCATCACCCGCTTTCTCCGGGGTGGCGGTCGGACCGTGCTCGTGGTCGGCCTCGTGATCCTTCTCGCTGCCCTGCTCACCGGACCCAGCCGCCCGGCGGTCAGCCTCCGGAGGGCGCTCGGTCGCGTGTTCGGTTCCGCCGGTAGCGGCGTCGACCGGATGGGTCTCGATCTCGGACCATTCGGCGCCTGGGTCGGCCGCAACCTGCCGGCGCTGCGCGTCGTGGTCGGCGTCCTGGCCCTGATCGTGTTCCTCGTTCTCGACCAGCCATCCGCTGGTGCGGTGCTGTGGATCGCCGTGGGCACGCTCGTCGTGTTGGCGCTGCTCGAGATCGTGGGACGTTCCGGACAGGTGACCGAGGTGGTCGAGGCAGACGCTGCAGGGACAGAGGCTGCTGTGACAGCCTCGTCGAAGGCGGAACCGGACGACGTCTCTGCGACGAAACCTCCCGCCGTCACCTGAGCTCGGGTCGTTCGACTCCCGTATGGCGTCTCGGGTGACCCGAGTTCGGTGGTGCTCGCCGGCTGACAGACTGCGCTGATGGCTGATCGCAACGTCTCGGAGATCTTCGACGCTGACGCCTGGGCGCCGGTGCCCGGCTTCGAGGACCTTGACGACATCACGTACCACCGGGCGGTCGACGTCGGTGTGGTGCGGGTCGCGTTCGACCGGCCCGAGGTCCGCAACGCGTTCCGCCCCCGCACCGTCGACCAGCTCTACCGAGCACTCGACCACGCTCGACAGAGCCCGGATGTCGGCTGCGTGCTGCTCACCGGCAACGGTCCATCGCCGAAGGACGGTGGCTGGGCGTTCTGCTCCGGCGGCGACCAGCGGATCCGGGGCCGCGACGGATACCGGTACACCGTCGACGACGACACCGGCGAACCAGGATTGACAGCTGCAGCGATCGACCCGGCCCGCTCAGGTCGCCTGCACATCCTCGAGGTGCAGCGACTGATCCGGTTCATGCCGAAGGTGGTCATCTGCGTGGTGCCCGGCTGGGCAGCAGGCGGCGGCCACAGCCTCCACGTCGTGAGTGACCTCACGCTTGCCAGCCGGCAACACGCGAGGTGCAAGCAGACCGACGCGGATGTCGCGAGCTTCGACGGAGGGTTCGGATCCGCGTACCTGGCACGTCAGGTCGGCCAGAAGTTCGGCCGCGAGATCTTCTTCCTGGGAGACGAGTACACCGCCGAGGACGCGCATCGCATGGGCATGGTCAACGCCGTGGTCGACCACGCAGAGCTGGAGCGGGTCGCTCTCGACTGGGGTCGCAAGGTGATGGGCAAGTCGCCGACCGCGCAGCGGATGTTGAAGTACAGCTTCAACCTGATCGACGACGGACTGGTGGGCCAGCAGGTGTTCGCGGGTGAGGCGACGAGGCTCGCGTACATGACTGACGAAGCGGCCGAGGGCCGCGACTCGTTCCTCGAACGAAGGGACCCGGACTGGTCAGGGTTCCCCTGGCACTTCTGACCCCAAGAATGCCGTGAGCGGCGGTGAGCTGAGGGACCGGCAGGTCAGGCGGCTGCGAGCTCGACGGCCTCGTCGGCGAGGGCGACGGCGTCGATCGCCATGTCCTCCGCCTTTCGGGCCTTGCGGAGACGGCCCAGCACCGGGAAGCCCCACAGGAGGGTGGCCAGCGCCCAGCGGAACGGGCCGGCGTCGCCGCGGCGACGTGCGGAACGCCAGACGAGGATCGCCTCGACCACGTGGAGGCCGACCGCCCCGGCCAGGAGGGTCTGGATGCGCGAGCGCGGGACGGTGTCACCCACGGTCGCCTCGAACTGCTCCCATACGTCGTCGCTGACCGACAAGGCGAGCAGCGATCCCATGCCGACGACGACGAAGATCCTCCAGAGCAGGCTTGGCTTGCGACGGACGGACATGGCGGGGCTCCTCGGTCGTGGTCGAGTGGTCCCCGTCAACCTATCGCCGGATCCACGGGTTGTCGTCGATCTGGAGGCACCTATGTTGATCGGATGAGCCGCCCGAACATCCTCGTGGTGCTGTCGGACCAGCAACGTCCCGACTCGTGCGGCGTGTTCGGCCAGCGGCTCCCTGTCACCCCGCGACTGGACGAGCTCGCAGCCGACGGCGTGGCGTTCGACGAGGCGTTCACCGTCCAGCCCGTCTGCGGACCGTCCCGCGCAGCGATCCAGACCGGTCGCTACCCGACCTACACGGGCTGTTGGCGCAACGGCATCGCGCTGCCTCCGGGCACCGCGACGATCGCGGACCGGATGGGTGCCCTTGGCTACCAGACCGGCTACGTCGGCAAGTGGCACCTCGCGAGCGATCGCGGGCGGGGGCTGCCATCGCATCGCACGCCTGCCCGGTTCGAACGGGCGCCGGTTCCGGTTGAGCGACGTGGTGGCTACCGGGACGCTTGGGTCGCTGCGGATGCACTTGAGCACACCTCCGGCGCCAACGGCGGCCACGTCTTCGACGAGCTCGGCCGACGCGTCGAGCTCCGTGGCTACCGGGTGGACGCGTTGACGGACATCGCCGTCGACCGGATGCGTCGGTTCGACAGCAGCCGGCCATTTCTCCTGTTCGTCTCGTTCCTGGAGCCTCATCACCAGAACAACAGGTTCCGCATGATCGGGCCGAAGGGATGGGCCAAGCGCTTCACCAGGTTCGACCGTCCAGGCGACCTTCCTTCGTGGCGCGGCGATTGGTGGTGGAACTACGCCGAGTACCTCGCCTGCTGCGCCAGCGTCGACGCCAACCTGGGTCGGCTCGTGGACGCGCTCGACGCGGCCGGCCAGCGCGAAGACACGGTCGTTCTGTTCTCGAGCGATCACGGCAGCCACTTCCGCACCCGCAACATGGAGTACAAGCGGAGCCCGCACGACGCGTCGATCCGCATCCCGCTCGTGGTGTCCGGACCCGGGTTCCGCGGTGGGGTCCACCGCCACGACCTGGCCACGAACCTCGACCTCCTGCCGACGTTGGTCGTGGCGGCAGGAGGAGACGATCCGGACCTCGACGGTCGGCCGTTGCAGGACGAGCGGGCAGCGCCGACCGACGTTCTCGTCCAGATCAGCGAGTCGCAGATCGGTCGGGCGATCCGCACCGAAACCCACACCTTCGCCGTGAAGGCACCGACGCGCGACCTGCTCGCCGGACACAGACACCCGGCCGCCGGGCACTACGTGGGAACCCACCTCTACGACAACCGCCGGGATCCGTCGCAGCTGCGGAACCTCATCTCGGACCCCGCCAGCAGCACGGTGCGTAGGGAGCTCGCCGACCTGCTCGCTCGACGGATCGAAGAGGTCGAAGGTGTCCGACCTTCGATCGACGCGGGTCGGTAGGTTCAGGGGAGTCTTCGTCTCGGGAGCTCGGCGGCTGCCCGACGGAGCCCCCTGAGTGGCAGCATCGGTGTGTGGTGACGGACCCATGGAGGAGCAGTGAGCACACCGCTGCACACGGCTGGAACCCACGACGCCGATGCCCACAACACGATCCGTGTCACCGGCGCCAGGGTGAACAACCTGCGCGACGTGAGCGTCGAGATCCCCAAGCGTCGGCTGACGGTGTTCACCGGGGTGTCCGGGTCCGGCAAGAGCTCGCTGGTGTTCGGCACGATCGCGGCGGAGTCCCAGCGGCTCATCAACGAGACCTACAGCACGTTCGTGCAGGGGTTCATGCCGTCGATGGCGCGGCCGGACGTGGACGTGCTCGACGGTCTGACCACGGCGATCCTCGTCGATCAGGAGCGCATGGGCGGCGACGTCCGCTCCACCGTCGGAACCGCCACCGACGCCCACGCCATGCTGCGGATCCTCTGGAGTCGCATCGGCGATCCGCACGTCGGTCCGCCGAGCGCGTTCTCGTTCAACCTCGCCACGGTCAGCGGCGCCGGCGCGGTGACCGTGCAGAAGGGCGGCACCACCACCAGGGAGAGACGCTCCTTCACCCGTCTGGGCGGCATGTGCCCGCGGTGCGAGGGACGTGGTCAGATCAGCGACTTCGACCTGACCGCCCTCTACGACGACTCGTTGTCGATCAACGAGGGAGCGATCACCGTCCCGAACTACAGCGTCGACGGCTGGTACGGGCGCATCTTCCGCGGCTGCGGGTTCTTCGACCCGGACAAGCCGATCCGCCGCTTCACCAAGAAGGAGATGCAGGCGCTGCTGTACAAGGAGCCGACCCGGATCAAGGTCGAGGGCGTCAACGTCACCTACGAGGGGCTCATCCCACGCATCCGCTCTTCGATGCTGTCGAAGGACTCCGAGTCGATGCAGCCCCACATCCGGGCGTTCGTCGAGCGGGCGATCACCTTCGGCACCTGCCCGGACTGCGACGGCACTCGCCTCAACGAGCAGGCCCGCTCGTCGAAGGTCGCGGGGATCAGCATCGCCGATGCGTGCGACATGCAGATCACCGACCTCGCCGAGTGGATTCGGGCGCTCGACGAGCCGTCGGTCGCTCCACTCGTCGAGTCGCTTGGCGAGACGATGGACTCGTTCGTCGAGATCGGCCTCGGCTATCTCAGCCTCAACCGGCCGGCAGCGACGCTGTCGGGTGGCGAATCCCAGCGCACGCGCATGATCCGTCACCTCGGCTCGTCGCTCACCGAC
>CAYSCB010000090.1:0-10022 GCA_964429335.1 uncultured Aquihabitans sp. | reverse complement strand
GAGGCGACGTCGCCGGTGTGGCCGCCGCCCTCGGTGCCCTGGGCGATGATGATGTCGACCCCGGCGTTCTTGTGGCGCATCGCCTGGGCCGGGGCGCCGCACAGCGCGGCGACCAGCCGACCGGCGCCGTGGATGCGCTCGATCACCTCGGGCGGCGGCGTGCCCAGAGCGTTGGCGATCAGCTTCACGCCGTCGTGGCGCAGCGCCTCGTCGATCAGCGGCGACGCGGTGGCCTCGGTCCAGCCGATCAGGGTCGGGGCGATCTGATCGGCGGGCAGCTCGGGAACGTCGTGGTCGGCCAGGAGCTTGCGGGCGAAGTCCTTGTGCTCCTCGGGTACGAGGGTCTGCAGCTCGGCCTCGAGCTTGACCGGGTCGAGCTCGCCCATCCCCTCGTACTTCCCGGGGATGACGACGTCGACGCCGTAGGGGCGGTGGCAGTGCTCGTCGAGCCACTCGAGCTCGGTGGCCAGCTGCTCGGGGGTGAACCCGACCGCTCCGAGGACGCCGAGGCCGCCGGCGTTGGACACCGCGGCGACGACGTCGCGGCAGTGGGTGAAGGCGAAGATCGGGAACTCGATGTCGAGCTGGTCGCAGAGGCTGGTGCGCATGAGCGGCACGGTAGTTGACAACCGGTAGGGGTCCCGCTCCGGGGTCGTCGACGGTGGGGGCCTACTTGACGGTGACGGAACGGCAGCCGAGCGCCACGCCCGCACCGGTCGGGTTGTCGATCACGGTGACGCAGATCGAGCGGGTGCCCTTCGACCCGGTCCACGCAGCGCCCCAGTCGCCACGGGTCGAGGACGCCTCGCGGACAGCGACGTCGCGGCCCATGGTCGAGGTGATCCGCACCCGGGGGTCGCCCTCGGGGTCGTACGCGTGACCGAGGACGAGGATCTTCGATCCCTCCGCTCGGGCGAGGGAGAACTCACCCCAGGCCGGCGTGTTGGCGGGCGACGGTGGGGGAGGTGGTGGCGTGGCGCCGCCGTCGACGACGAACTTCGTCGACATGAGCTGCGCCGACGGCGATGCGGCGTTGACCGTGGAACGGAACTGCGTGCCGGTGACGTCCCGCGTGCCGGCGGTGCCGGTGAGGCGGATCGTGGCCTTGTCGACGCGACCCGACACGCCGAGCGGGCCGAGCACCTGGACCGAGCTCACCTGTCCGAGTCCGAACCAGGCGCCCAGTTGGGCACCCGAGTAGGTGCGGACCCAGGAGGCGTTCGGGTTCGATCCGGTCAGATCCGCGTCGTCTGCGACGCCGCGCAGGTACGGCACCGCCGAGACCCACACGACCTCGCTGTTCTCCGTGTAGCCGCCGGAGGATGCCGAGTACACCGCGTCGATGAGGCCGCCGCCGTAGGTGACGACCTGGGTGTTCGTGGTGTCGACGGCGGCGATCCACTGGGCGCCCATGGCGCCGCCCTCCTTCTCGAAGGCGATGTAGGACTGGTCGGGCAGGCCGCCGACGATGTCGTAGGTGCCGGCGCCGTTGACGGTCGCGACCTTCTTCTGGGCGTAGGTCCGCGCCGCGATGGCCTGCGACTGCATCGCCGCTGCCGGCCATGACGACGGCATCTCGCCGAGCCCGTACAGGTACTCCTGCATCGAGATGTGCAGCACCGCCTGGATGGTCCCGCTGCCGGTGGGTCGCAGCACGAGAGCACCACGGTTGTACCGGTTGCCAGGAGGGGTGACCCGCATGGGCGTGCCGCCGGTGGTGATGATCAGGCCGCCGACGGTGGTCGAGATCCCCCCGGAGAGCACGATCGATGCGCCTGATGCGGTGGCGGTGACCGTGCCTGCGCTGGATCCGGCGGGAGCGAAGGTCGCCGTCGCACCCGGCGCGAACGTGAAGCTCGGCGCGGTCGCGATCAGGACCCGGATCTCGGGCGACGTGGCGGTGGTGACGGTGGTCCCGGAGTAGTAGTGGGCCAGGATCTGCGCTGGTGTCGACCCCGATGCGGCCATGCCACGTGCGCCCCACTGGCTCATCCCGATGCCGTGACCCCAGCCGGCACCGGTGAACGTGAACGCCGTGTCAGCGGACGCCGACGGTGGGAGGCCGCTCCAACCGATGGACGCGATCGCGATCACCGCGAGCGCGGTGAGGAAGCGCGTCGCGACCCGGGACCACCGTTGCGGTGAGATCGCCGATGCGTGGGGATCCGAAGGCATGTCCAGTGTCGTCGGCCAGTCGTCGGGCGGACTTGAAGATGGTGCCACAGGCCGGCACGTGGAACCCTTGCGGAGCGATGCGTGCCTGCACCTTCAACATCCGCCACGGTCGCCCTCCGGGACGGCGCGGACCCGACGAGCGACGGCTGCTGGCTTCGGTCACGGGGCTCGAAGCGGACGTGATCGGCCTCCAGGAGGTCGACCGGCGGACTCGTCGTTCCGGTGGTGTGGACCAGCCGGCGCTCCTGGCAGCGGCGACCGGGTTCGACATCCGCTTCGCCGCAGCGATCGACCACGACGACGGCGAGTACGGCCTCCTGCTCGGCGTGCGCGGGGTGATCACCGGCGACGAGGTGCTCCACCTCCCGGGTGGCGGTGAACCACGGATCGCGCTGCTCGGACGGGTCCGGACCGAACGTGACGGCTCGAAGTGGGCGGTCGCGTGCACCCATCTGACGACGGTCGTCGAGGAGGTACCGGCCCAGCTGCGCGCTGTGCTCGACGGCCTGACCCACCTGGCGGGCCGTGGTCCGGCGGTGCTGCTCGGCGATCTCAACGCTGAGGTCGGCGTGGTGTCCGACGTCTTCGGGAAGCACGGCTTCGTGACAGCGTCGACGGGAGCGACCCACCCGTCGACGGCGCCGGTCCGTCGGATCGACTGGATCGCGGTCCGGGGAGCCACGGTCGACCATGCGGTCGTCGTCGACGTCCGGGCAAGCGATCATCGACCGGTTCTCGCCGAGGTCCACGTGGACGGTGGCGCCGTGGCTCCGTACCCTTCGGAACGAGGCGCCGGTGATCCACCCGGCGGACGTGGACCACGATGGTGATTGTGAGCGGGACGTCGGTGTGATGGACGGGACGTCGGTGTGATGGACGGGACGTCGGTGTGATGGAGGAGAGCGATCGTCCGCCGGTGGGTGAGCCGCTCGTCGCGTCGCGGCGGAACCCGGACGCGAGGCCGGCGGTCCATGTGCGGACCGACGACACCGCGGTCCACGAACCGACCGCCGCGGCGCCCGACGTGGAGCCGCCCCCTGCCGGTGACCTCGACGGGCGGGTCGCGCTGGTCACGGCGGCGACCGGTGAGCTCGGCTCGGCGCTCGCCGGTGAGCTGGTCGATCGGGGGGCCAGGGTGCTGCTCGTCGACGACGACCTCATCGCTCTGATCGAAGCCGTCGACGGGATCGGTGCCGGCGGCTGGGCCGTTCCGCTTCGGTGCGACCTCGACTCCGAGGATGACGTCGAGTCGATGTGCGAGTTCGTGTCGCGCGCTGTCGGTGTCGACATCGTCGTCCACGTGGCGGACGAACCGGGCGGTCGTGACCTGCTGTCGGAGATCTCCGCCCCGGTCGCGCTGGTCTCGGGTCTGGCGGGATCGCTCGATGGTGATGCACGGGTCGTGCTCGTGGATCGGTCGGACGAGCCGGGCGCCGATGTCGGACGGCACTCCTGCGCACGCGACGTCGTGCACGACCACCTGACCCGGACGCGCGACGTCCGTGTCGCCAGCGCGTCGTGCGGGCGCGGTGTGGCGCCGAGGTTGTTCGCATCGACGCTCGTCGACCTGATCCGGTCCGATGATCTCCCGCTCGATCGGCTCGTGCTCGACGGTGGAGCGGTGGGCGCCGGTGCCGGTGACGTCGACGCTGTGCCGTCCTCCAGCGGGAACGAGGCCTGACGGCGATAGCCTGCTTCCGTGGCGAGGAAGTGCATGCGCCCCGGATGTGATCGATCGGCCTCGGCGCGCGTCGCGTTCGACCCGGTCGCGCTGCAGCTGTGGCTGGATCCGCTGTCGCTGCACGCCGCGCCGGTCCAGGAGCTGTGCGAGTTCCACGTCGAACGGCTCACCGTGCCCCGTGGATGGACAGCGACCGACCGGCGTCCGGGCACTGTCATGGCGATGGTCGCACCCGTCGGGCCGATCGGCGCCGTTGCGTCCTCCTCGGAGGAATCGGTCGAGGAGCCAGCCGCCGAGGTGCCAGCCGCCGAGGTGCCGGTGCTCGAGGAGCCAGCGGTCGAGGTCGGGGTGCTCGAGGAACCTGTGGTCGAGGAGCCGGCTGTCGATGAGCCGGCTGTGGAGGTGGCAGCTGCCGCTGCCGGACGCGTTCCGTCGCGCCGTCGGTCGTCCCGCAACCAGGAGCAGTCGCTCCTGTCACGGGCGTTCGCCCTGTCGGGTCCGCAGGAGTCGATCCTGACCGAGGGTCGGACCGGCGCGCGGGTTCCGATCGATCCCGCTGATCGATCCCGCTGACTGATCGCCGGGGTCGGGTCGGTTCGGAGGTCGCCGGGACGCGTGCGTAACGTGGGTCCATGGCCGAGTTCGAGTTCCAGGAGATGTTCCCGCAGTCGCACGGGGACACGCCGTACCGGCAGCTCACCTCCGACTTCGTCGAGGTGGACGAGTACCGCTCCCAGCGTGTCCTGAGGGTCGACCGCCAGGCCCTCACGCTGCTCGCGTCGGAGGCGCTGCACGACATCGCGCACCTGTTCCGGCCCGGTCACCTCGCGCAGCTCCGCCGGATCCTGGACGACCCGGAGGCGACGGAGAACGACCGGTTCGTCGCCCGCACGATGTTGCAGAACGCGTGCGTGTCGGCGGGCATGGTGCTGCCGTCGTGTCAGGACACCGGCACGGCGATCATCATGGGCAAGAAGGGTCAGCAGGTCTGGACCCACTCCTCCGACGGCACCCCCGGCGGTGACGAGGAGGCACTCGCCCGTGGCGTGTTCCGCACCTACACCGAGACGAACCTCCGGTACTCGCAGGTCGCCCCGATCACGACCTACGAGGAGGTGAACACCGGGACGAACCTGCCCGCTCAGATCGATCTGATGGCGGTCGACGGCGACGAGTACCGGTTCCTCGTGATGGCCAAGGGGGGCGGCTCCGCGAACAAGACGTTCCTGTTCCAGGAGACCAAGGCGCTGCTCAACCCTGAGTCGCTGATGGCGTTCGTGGCCGAGAAGATCAAGCTGCTCGGCACCTCCGCGTGTCCGCCGTACCACCTGGCGATCGTGATCGGCGGCACCTCGGCCGAGATGAACCTCAAGACCGTGAAGCTCGCGAGCGCGCGCTACCTCGACGGGCTGCCGACGAAGGGCAACGCGCTCGGCCACGCGATCCGCGACACCGACCTCGAAGCCGACATCTGGCGTCTTGCGGCGGACACCGGCATCGGCGCCCAGTTCGGCGGGCGGTACTTCGTGCACGACGTGCGGGCGATCCGCCTGCCGCGTCACGGCGCGTCGTGTCCGGTCGGCATCGGCGTGAGCTGCTCGGCGGACCGCCAGAGCGTCGGGAAGATCACCGCCGAGGGCGTGTTCGTCGAGCAGCTCGAGACCGACCCGGCGCAGTACCTGCCCGAGGTCACCGACGAGCACCTCGGCGACGAGGTCGTCCGCATCGACCTCAACCGCCCGATGGACGAGATCCGCGCCGAGCTCAGCCGCCTGCCGGTGCGGACGCGCCTGTCGTTGACCGGTCCGATGATCGTCGCCCGCGACATCGCGCACGCCAAGCTCAAGGAGTGCATCGACGCCGGCGAGGGTCTGCCCCAGTACGCAAAGGACCATCCGATCTACTACGCGGGCCCGGCGAAGACACCCGAGGGGATGCCGTCGGGGTCGTTCGGACCGACCACCGCGGGGCGCATGGACAGCTACGTGGACCTGTTCATGCGTCACGGCGGCAGCTTCGTCACCCTCGCCAAGGGCAACCGCTCGGCCCAGGTCCGCAACGCCTGCAAGGCCCACGGCGGCTTCTACCTCGGCTCGATCGGTGGGCCCGCAGCGATCCTCGCCCAGGACTCGATCCGCCACGTCGAGGTGCTCGAGTACGCGGAGCTCGGCATGGAGGCGATCTGGCGGATCGAGGTCGAGGACTTCCCGGCGTTCGTCATTACTGACGATAAGGGCAACGACTTCTTCGCCGACCTGTTGTGAGCTGCATCACCATGGGCTGACCGGCGCGACCGGCCAGACTGCGGGACGTGGAGATCACGCTCGTCACGAACCTGCTGGGCGCGTTCGGCCTCGGCGCCGCGTCCGGTCTCAACGCGTGGATCCCGCTGCTCGGACTCGGCCTCGCTCAGCGCTTCGGGGTGGTCGAGCTGTCATCGACCTTCGACTGGCTCGCCGCGACTCCGACGCTGGTGGTCCTCGTCGCGATCCTCGTGCTGGATCTGGTGGGCGACAAGGTCGCGGTGATCGACTCAGTGCTGCACGTCGTCGGACTGGTCGTCAGTCCGGCCTCGGGTGCGATCGTGTTCGCGGCGCAGGAGAACCTGCTGAGCCACACGCATCCGCTCGTCGCCGGCGGCGTCGGCATGCTGCTCGGCGGCACGGTGCACGCGACGCGCAGCGTGCTGCGTCCGGCGGTGACAGCGACGACCGGTGGCGTCGGCAACCCGATCCTGAGTGCGATCGAGGACGCGGTGTCGACCGTGCTGACCGTGCTCGCCGTGGTGGTTCCGGTCCTGGCGTTCCTCACGCTGGTCGGACTCGTGATCTGGGCGACGGTGCTGGTCAGGCGTTGGCGGTCGCGACGCGGTCGGAGCAACGACGTGGTCGCACCCGGTCCGTGAGCCGCGTGCCGGCCGCGGGTCCGAACGAGCGCGGGATCAGACGAGCTCGGGTGGGCGGTTGGCAGCGCAGGCCCGACCGAGCGCGTCCTGCGTCGTGCGGAACCGGTTGATCGCCCGATCGGTCGATCGCCGGGTCGATCGCCGCGAACGTCGAAGCGGATGGGGGAGGTGGAACCTGACAGCCATGTCCTCCCATCGGCACCGTGAGCGGCTGATCAAGCACCCCCATCCCGTTCTGTTCGGCGGATCACAACCTCGAGGTTGTGATCCGCCGAACAGAACGGGGGTTGAGCGGGGGGTTCCCGGTTGAGCGGGGGGCGGGGGTCAGAGCGGTTGGTGGCGCAGCACCGATCGTGCTGCGGCCCGACCGCACATGCCGTGAACCCCGCCGCCGGGTGGCGTGGACGACGAGCAGAGGTACAGCCCCTCGACGGGGGTCGACCACGGATCGAGCGACGCGACCGGGCGCATCAGGAACTGCCGCAGGTCAGCGATCCCGCCGTTGATGTCGCCGCCGACGTAGTTCGGGTTGTAGGCGGCCATGTCGGCGGCGGTGATCGTGTGCCGGGCCAGCACGACGTCACGGAACCCGGGGGCGAAGTGCTCGATCCGCTCCTCCATCACCGCGGTCATGTCGACGTCGCAGCCCGCGGGGACGTGGCAGTAGCCCCACAGCGTGTGCTTGCCGGCGGGTGCCCGGGAGGGATCGAACAGCGACTGCTGAGCGAGGAGCAGGAACGGCTGATCGGGCACCCGACCCTGGACGACGTCGTGCTCGGCTGCCCGCACCTCGGCGAGGGTGCCGCCCAGGTGCACCGTGCCCGCTCGGGACATGGACGCGTCGGTCCACGGGACGGGGCCGTCGAGCGCCCAGTCGACCTTGCAGACGCCCGGGCCGTAGCGGTAACGGCCGAGTCGACGCCGGTAGCCGGCCGGCAGCCGGTCGCCCGCGATGTCAACGAGCTGGCGCGGCGTCACGTCGCAGACCACCGCCCGCGACGGCGGAAGCTCATCGAGGCTGCGGACCTCCTCGTTGCAGCGGACGGTGCCGCCGGCAGCCTCGATCAGCGCGACGAGCCCGTCGGTGATCGCCTGGGAGCCGCCGGCCGCCATCGGCCAACCGACGACGTGCGCGAGCTGGCCGAGCAGCATTCCGAACCCGGTCGTGATCGGTGCGTCGAGCGACAGCATCGAGTGACCGGCGAGTCCGGCGATCAGTGCCGGAGCGTCGTCGCCGCGGAAGCGGTGACGGGCGAGCGACGACACCGAGCGCAGCCCGACGACCCCGTAGCGGGCGAGCGCGAACGGGTGTCGGGGTGGGATGCGCAGCGGGTCGAGCAGCGAATCGACGAGATCGGTCCCGGAGCGGACGCCCGGTCCGAACAGCCGCTCCCATGCCGGACCGTCGTCACCGAGGCCGACCGCGGTCGCGGTGAGCGATCGCTCCTGGATCACCGCGTGGTCCGGTCGCAGCGCATGCGCCAGCGGCGCGTCGGGATGGACCCACTCGACGCCGACGGACTCCAGGTCGAGATCTCGCAGCGCCGGCGACGCGAGGCCGAGGGGGTGGATCGCCGAGCACACGTCGTGGTGGAACCCCGGCAGGGTCAGCTCGACGGTCCGGGTGCCGCCTCCGGGCACATCCGCGCGTTCGAGGACGAGCACCCGCCACCCGGCGGTCGCGAGCTCCAACGCGGCGACGAGGCCGTTCGGTCCGCTGCCGACGACGATCGCATCCCACTCGTTCGCCATGACTCCCACCGTAGGCACGCTACGCACCCCTCCCGTTCTGTTGTGCAGAACCAGAAGGATCCTTCTGGTTCTGCACAACAGAACGCATCCGGAACGGGGCAGGATGGCGGGCCGTGAGCGCACGCACCGATCTCCGGACCCTCCGTGGCCACCGCGTCCCGGCATGGTGGTCCGACGCCAAGCTCGGGATCTTCGTCCATTGGACCCCGTCATCGGTCGCCGGGTTCGCCCCGGTCGACTCCGACATCGGGGACCTGCTGGCCGCTGGGTCGCCGGAGGCCATGGCCGAGACCCCGTACACCGAGTGGTACGAGAACTCGCTGCGGTTCCCGAACAGCTCGGCGAGCCGTCACCACCGTGAGCGGTTCGGGTTGATGCCGTACGCCGAGCTGGCCGACCGGTTCCGGGCGGGCCTCGAGGTCTGGGACCCGGATGACTGGGCCCGACGCTTCGCTGCGACCGGGGCGCGCTACGTCGTGCTGGTCACCAAGCACCACGACGGGTTCTGCCTCTGGCCGTCGACGGTCACCAACCCGCACCGTGAGGGGTGGCACACCGGTCGTGACGTCGTCGGTGAGCTGCGCGACGCGGTGCTCGCCGCGGGCATGCGGTTCGGCGTCTACTACTCCGGCGGTCTCGACTGGACCTTCGATCGCCGTCCGATCGGCAACCTCGGCGACATGATCGCGGCGATCCCGCGTGGGGACTATCCCGCGTACGCGGAGGCGCAGGTGCGCGAGCTGATCGAGCGCTACCGGCCGAGCGTGCTGTGGAACGACATCGCCTGGCCCGCCGAGGCGGCGAAGCTGTGGCCGTTGCTCTCCCACTACTACGACGCGGTCCCCGACGGCGTCGTCAACGACCGGTGGATGCCGTGGTCGCCGTTGCTGCGCGTCGCGCAGAACCGGACGGTGCGCCGCGGCGCGGACCTCGTCAACGCGCGGGTCACGCGGGGCAACGGCGGGCTGATCCCGCCGAAGCCGCCGTTCTTCGACGTGCAGACGCCGGAGTACGTCGTGTTCGACGACGTGCGCCGAACGCCGTGGGAGTGCGTGCGGGGCATGGACCAGAGCTTCGGCTACAACCGGATGTCACGACCGGAGCACTTCCTCACAGCGGACGGGCTCCTCGACATGACGGCGGACATCGTCTCCAAGGGCGGCAACCTGCTGCTCAACGTCGGACCCCGCGGCGAGGACGCGACGATCCCCGACGAGCAGCTGGGTCTGCTCGACGCGCTCGGGTACTGGACCGCGGGTCCCGGTCGATCGGTGTTCGGGTCACGTCCGTGGGTGCGCGCCACCGGCGAGGTGACCTGCGCCGACGGACGCCGGGTTCCGGTCCGGTTCTGGTCGGCCGACCGCCACGTCGACGTCGCGGTGCTCGGCACCGTCGAGGGCGACGTCGTGGTCGGTGGCGTCGTCGCGACCCCGACCACGACGGTCCACCTGCTCGACGACCGTGCTGATCCGGACGACCGTGCTGATCCGGACGACCGTGCTGATCCGG
>CAYSCB010000089.1:0-10041 GCA_964429335.1 uncultured Aquihabitans sp. | reverse complement strand
ATCCGCGTCACGCGCGTCTCGGTCCGCACCTCGTCGTTGGCACGTCGCAGGTCCGACACCGCGGTGCTCAGCACGGCGCTCTCGGCCCGGCGCTGCGCCTCGAGCTCGCGCAGCTGCGCCGCCTGCTGCTCGAGCTGCTGCACGACACGGGCCCCCTGGGTCTGCCAGTGCCCGAGCGCGGTGGTCTCGAGCGTCTGATACCGGGTCGCGGCGAGCTGCAGGAGCTGATCGGACTGCTCGGCCAGCGATGCGCCGGCAAGTGAGCGGTAGGCGTCGAGCAGCTGATCGTCGGTGCGGACCGCAGCCTCGGCAGCTGCGAGGCGCTCGCGGAGTCCTGCCGCGTCGACAGCGGCCCGCCGGGACCACGACAGGTGCACCACCACGGCGGCGAGCACGCCACCCAGCACGAGCCCGGCGACGGCTGCGGCGAGGGTCATCGGTTCCATGCCCGACATGATGGCGGGACGGTGTGACAGTCAGGACGGTGTGACAGTCAGGCCAGGAGCACCGAGCGGATGCGGTCGCGGTGGAAGTCCGCGTCGCCGTAGCGGGCCGCCAAGGCCCAGGACCGCTTGAGGAACAGGTGCAGGTCGTACTCCACGGTGTAGCCGATCGCTCCGTGGCACTGCAGCGACGCGGCCGCAGCGGCGAGCGCCGCCTCCGACGCCCTCGCCTTGGCCATGGACACGTGCACGGGGGCGTCCGGGTCGCCGGTCGCGAGCGAGCTCGCGGCGCGCAGAACCAGCGGTTCGGCGAACGCGACAGCGAGCGACGCGTCGGCGAGCTGGTGCTTGACGGCCTGGAAGGTGCCGATCGGGACGCCGAACTGCCTGCGTTCGCTCGCGTACGCGACGGTCATGTCGAGCATCTGCTGGCCGAGGCCGACGAGCTGCGCTGCGACGCCGAGCGCCGCGCGGTCGAACGCACGCGTCACCGCGATCGAACCGGCCTCGCCGCCGACGAGCACCGTGGCATCCGACGGCTCCCAGGTCACGGTGCTGAGCGCTCGGGCGCCGTCGACGGAGGTCACCTCGGTGAGCTCCACGCCGGACCGGTCGAGGAGGTGGACCTCGCCGCGGTCGCACATGAGGAACACCTCCGCGGTGGCTGCCGCGGGCAGGTGCGCGGATCCCGGGAAGCCGACCAGCACGGTGGCGGTGCCCGCGGCGATCCGGCCCAGTAGACCGGCGGCCTCGTCACCGGCGACGTGGTCGCGCAGCAGCCCGGTGGCCACGTACGCGGTCGACGAGATCGGGTCCGGCAGCGCGACGCGTCCGCACTCGACGAGCAGCGGCACGATGTCCTCGTCGCCCATGCCGAGGCCACCGGATGACTCCGGCACCATCACGCCGAGCACGCCCATCTCGGCCAGGGCGTCCCACGCGACGCGGACTCGGCCATCGCCGCCGCCGGGCACCTCACCGACATGCTCACGCCAGGCGGCACGGACGGCCTCGGGTGGGCAGGTGTCGGCGAGCAGGCCCCGCACCGCGTCGCGGAAGTCGATCTGGTCCTCGGTCAGCGCGAAGCGCACGGTGCAACCCCTCTTACTTCCGCGGCAGGCCGAGCACGCGCTCGGCGATGATGTTGCGCTGGATCTCGTTCGTGCCGGCGTAGATGGGACCCGACAGGGCGAACTCGTAGCCCTTCATCCACGGACCGTCGAGCTCGGCGTCGGTTCCGAGCAGATCGAGCGCGGCGCGGTGCAGGCGGATGTCGAGCTCGGACCAGAAGACCTTGTTGTAGCTGGAGCGCGCACTGGGCGACCGACCCTCGACGATCCCGGTGACGTCGGCCAGCGTGTAGAGCGCGTACGCCTCGGCGTCGATCCACGCGTCCACGACCCGGTCCGCGAGTCGTTCGGTCAGCCGACCCGACGCGTCAGCTTCCTTCGCGAGGTCGACCAGCCGGGATGCCGTCGCACGGAACCGACCGGGCGAGCGCAGCGTCAACCCCCGCTCCGAGGTCGTGGTCGCCATCGCGACCCCCCAGCCCTGGTCGATGCCGCCGAGGGTGCCGCCACGAGCCATCACCGCCGTGGCAGCGTCCGACGTTGCGTCCCCGGCCGGGTTGTCCGGGACGAACACCTCGTCGAGGAACACCTCGGCGAAGCCCTCGTCGCCGTCGAGGCGGCCGAAGCCCCGGACGGTGACGCCCTCCGCGTCGAGCGGGACCAGGAAGTAGGTGAGCCCACGGTGGCGTTCGGCGTCGCCGTCGGTGCGGAACAGACCGAACAGATGGGTGCAGAACGCACCCCGGGTCGTCCAGGTCTTCTGACCGCTCAGCCGCCACCCTCCGGCGGTGTCGTCACGAACCGCCCGCGAGGTGATCCCGGCGAGGTCCGATCCGGCGTTCGGCTCCGACCAGCCCTGGCACCACAGGTCCTCCGCTGCAGACATCCGTGGCAGGTAGTGGTCCTGCTGGGCCGGCGTGCCGAACTCGAAGATCGTCGGGGCGAGCAGGAAGATGCCGTTCTGGGTGACCCGTTGGGGGGCACCGGCGCGGTAGTACTCCTCCTCGAAGATCATCCACTCCCACAGCGACGCTGCCCGGCCGCCGTAGGCCTCGGGCCACGACACGACCGCCCAGCGGTCGGCGTGCAGCTCACGCTCCCATTCGACGTGAGCAGCGAAGCCGGCGCGAGTGTCACCCGACGGGAGTGCGCGGGTCGGCACGTGGCCGGCGAGCCAGGTCCGACACTCGTCCCGGAAAGCCTCCTCGGACTCGCTCCAGGTCAGGTCCATGGCGCAGATTCTGCCCGACACCTGATGACCCGTCAGATCCGACGGGGGTCGGCGACTCCGACCGGGTCAGCCCGACCCGCAGAGGCGCACCAACGCGGCATCGGCGCCGTCCATGATCCACTCCAGCAGCTCGGCCACCGACGGCAGCTCGTCGATCACGCCGACCACCTGACCGGTCGGCAGGATGCCGACGTCCGCGTCGCCGTCGAGCACCGACGCCTTCGTCATCATCGGCGCGTTCGCCGCGAGCGCCATCTGCGACCAGGTGAGCTCCTGGTCGCGACGCATCTGCAGACCGGTGCGGGCGAGGTCCGGGATCGACACTCCGGCCTGACGGGCGAAGCGCAGCGCGTTGCCGGCAGCCCGCGGGAACCGCAGCAGCCCCGGCGAGCGCTCGAGCGCGTCGATCATCGCTGTGCGGATCACCCGCTGCGGGGCACCGTCGATCGCCGTGGTGACGACGGTGCCGGTGAGCGGCGTCTGCAGGTAGATCGACTTGATGTGATCGGGGACGTGGCTCTCGGCGGTCAGCAGGAACCGGGTCCCCATCGCGATGCCGTCGGCACCCCACGCAAGCGCAGCGGCCAGGCCACGGCCGTCGGAGAACCCGCCCGCGGCGAGCACGACGACGTCGGAGCCGGCGACGCCGTCGACGACCTCCGGAACCAACAGCGACGTCGGCACCGAACCGGTGTGGCCGCCACCCTCACCACCCTGCGCGATGACAGCGCTCACGCCGAGGTCGACGACCTTCTGCGCGTGTCGCTTCGCTCCGACGGTGACGATCGTGGTGACGCCCGCGTCGGTGAGCCGGGAGACCTGCTCGGGGCGCGGTGCCGCCGCGAAGCTGGCCACCGCGACGCCCTCGTCGACGATCAGCGTGATGCGGTCCGCCGCGTCGGGCTGGTTCGGCAGGAGGTTCACACCGAACGGGTTCGACGTGCGTGCCCGCACCTTGTGGATCGCGTCGCGGAGCTCCTCGATGGTCATCGTCGCCGAGGCGAGGATGCCGAGCCCGCCCGCAGCCGCGGTCGCCGCGGTGAGCCGGGCGCCTGACACCCAACCCATGCCGGTCTGCACGATCGGGTAGTGGACACCGAACAGCTCCGTCGCCCGAGTCGACAACGCCGGGTGACGCGACGGCCCAGCCCCCTGGGACTGCTCAGGCATCGGGAACTTCGCTGAAGCGGAGTCCACCGGGGTCGATGCGCTCGAGCTCCTCGACCTCGGTGCCCTCGGGTCCCCGGCTCGTCGGGACATCGTCGGGGACCTGCACCTCGAACCCGGTCGCCTCGACGACCTCGTCGACGGTCACGCCCGGGTGCACCGAGCGCAACCGCATGGTCGGGATCCCGTCGTCAGCGTCTGCGGGCACGGCGAAGTCGAACACCGCGAGGTTCGACACGACCCGCCGGATCTCGTGGAACCTCGACGAGGTCGGACCCAGCTCCGCGGCCCGGTCGTAGCCGATGCCGCACACGACGTCGACGGCTTCGACGAACACCTTCGGAGAGTGGTTCGGCACCCAGTAGCTCGTCGTGTGGTTGATGGTGTTGCCCGGCGCGCCACGGAACCCGAGGAGCTGGGACCGTGGGCGGTGCCAGTCGCCGATCGCCGCGATGTTCTGGTTGCCGTATCGGTCGACCTGCGTGGCTCCCATCATCACGTGGCGCCGGCCGTGCCAGAGCAGGTCGAACATCGACCGGTAGGGGTTCCAACGCCCGATCAGACGCTGCGCCTGGCGATCCGCCTCGGACAGACCGACCGGCGGGACGTTGTCGATGAGCGTGTAGAAGCCGTCGGTCAGCGCGAGGTGCGGCTCGAAGGTGGCCGCGGCGAGGCGTCCGCCGACGAGCGGCAGGTTGCCGATCGGGTTGCAGAGACGTTCGCCGTCGCCGCGGAACGCCTCGGCGATCGCGACGGCGCAGACGTCGGCTCTCCTGGGATCGCTCACTTCGACTCCCCCTTCGCGTCGGTCGCGTCGGCCAGCTCACGGACGTGTGCCCGGTAGGTCTCGTCGTCGACGGCCAGGAACCTCGCGGAGAAGTCCTCCCACGCCTCCTCCGAGCGGGCCGTGCCGGCATAGAGCCGCTGGAACGCCTCGTCGCGTCCGTAGTCGGGCAGGCACTCGGTGAAGTGCGCACCACCCGGCGCGTGCACGACGCCGGTGACGTCCAGGCGGGAGATGCTCTGGTGGGTGACGTCGGTGCCGGCGCCGAGCTCCGCTGTCGCAACGACGGTCTCGCAGGACACGAAGGCACGGTCCGCCGCCAGGACCAGCAGGTCGTCGAAGTACGGATCCTCCCCGAGCCACACGGCGTTGCCGGACACATCCGCGCGGTGCTGGTGGACCAGCGCTGCGTCGAGGTGCAGCGCCGGGGCGGCGATGAGCTCCTCGTGCTCGCCCGTGTCGGGATCCGGGTACGGGGACCGCACGGTCGCGATGTGACCCATGACCCTCGGCACGTCCGAGCCCATGCCAGCCCTCGTCGGCAGGAACGGGAGACGCCAGGCAGCGGCCTGGATGCCGAGGAGGAAGATCCCCTCGTCGAGCTCGAGCGCCTCGATCGAGCTGGCCTGGCGTGCAGCCCGGTAGTGCGGCTCCAGCGGGATCGAGTCGAGCGACACGAACCCGCTGATCACCCGGGATGCCTTGCCGGAACGGCACAACAGACCCACATCGGGGCCGCCGTAGGCGACGACGGTGAGGTCGGTGAGATCCGAGCGGAGGATCGCCCGGATGAGCGACATCGGCTTGCGGCGACTTCCCCAGCCGCCGATCCCGATGGTCATCCCGGAGCGAAGCTCCGACACCACCTCGTCCGCGGTACATGTCTTGTCGGGTCCTGGCACCCCGATCCCCTTCGTCCGGCAGCATCTGACGGGTCGTCAGATGCGAGACCGTAGACGGCGGGCGACGCGCGGACCACCCGTCGTGCCTGTAGCGTCGGACGAGTTCGACCACCCCCACAGAGGTACCCATGCCCAGCCGCCGCACCCTCGCCCTGCCGCTCGTCGCCCTGCTGACCGCGTTCACGCTGTTCGCGGGCGCCTGCAGCTCCGACGACAAGGCCGACGACACGAAGAAGTCCACGACGACCGAGAAGGACGGGAAGTCGAGTGACTCCGAGACGACCACGACGATGAGCGACGCCGACTTCAGCGCCGGGATCAAGAAGATCCAGACGGGGCTCAAGGATGCCGGTGACGATCCGTGCAAGGTCATCGAGGCGTTCCAGAGCGTCGGCTCGGCGATGGGTGCGCCCTCGAACACCGATCAGCGTCGCCAGGTGACCGAGCTGGCCGTCGAGTTCTACAACAAGGTCGCCGACGTGGCGCCGAAGGACCTCGCCACCCAGGCCGAGACCCTCCGCAAGGTCGCCGACAAGATCGAACAGGAGGGCAAGGAAGCCAACTGGTCCGAGGAGTTCATGAAGTCACCGAAGTCGATCGAGAACGACAAGGCCTTCGAAGAGGCCTCGATGACGATCATGACCTCGATCAGCCAGAGCTGCGGCGGTCCGGCCGGAACTGACAAGGGCACCGGCGGGGCCGGGGCCGGCGGAGCGACCGAGACCCCGCCGACCACCGCAGCTCCCTGATCTCGCGCAGGATCAGCGCGGTGGGCGGGATCGGCGGTCGTCGCGCTCGCAGCGCCGTCGTGGCGGTCGTGGCGGTCGCGTCGCTGTCCGCCGTGGTCGCCTGCACCTCGGGCGACGACGCTGCCGGCCGGCGCTCCTCCACCACCGCGACCACGACCAGCGCACCCACCCCGTCGACGGTCTCCGACGCGGACTTCGAGAGCCAGGCGACGACCGCCGAGCTCATGATCCGCAACGCCGGCAAGGACCCGTGTGCGGTCATCAAGGCGTTCCCGTTGTCGTCGAACCTGCCGACGCCGGTCAACCCGGGTCAGGTCGAGCGAGCGGTGAAGGTGGTCGCGCAGCTGTTCGACGCGATCGGATCGAGCGCGCCGGCCGAGTCGGCGGCTGATGCAGCGGTGCTGAAGCAGGCAGCGGCCGATCTGCTCGCCGAGGGCGAGGCGAACCACTGGCAACCGACGTGGTTGATGTCGACGCCGAAGAGCATCGGCGACGCGACGGTCACCCAGGCGTTCGCGAACTACCAGGCGACGGTGAACCGGTCCTGCACGACCCAGACCACGACCACGACCACATCCACCGCGACCACATCCACCACACCCACCACGCCCAGCACCGCCATCACACCCACCACCGCCGCACCGCGCTGAACGGGTGCGTCGGCGTCCTACTGCGAGAACTCCGCGTCGCGTCCCTCGACGAAGGCGTCGCGGGCCTCGTCGCTCACACCCGTGAGGTTGAGCTCGAAGGTGAAGCCCTGCTCGAAGCGGTAGCTGCGGTTCACGTCGACGGGATCGATCCCGTTCAGCGACTCCTTCGCCCGACGGATGACGGTCCGGCTCTTCGTGCAGATCTTCGCTGCGATCTCGAGCGCGGCATCACGGAGCTCGTCGCGGGGCACGACCCGGCTGACCGATCCCCACGCTGCGAGGAGGGACACGTCGACCGGCTCGGCGGTGTACACCATCTCGCGCATCCGGTGCTGCGGCACGAGCCGGGCGAGATGCGTCGCGGCACCGAGCGCACCCTGGTTGACCTCGGGCAGACCGAACCGGGTGCCCTCGGCGGCGACGATCACATCCGCGTTGCCGACCAGGCCGATGCCGCCTCCCAGGCAGAAGTCGTGCACCGCTGCGATGACCGGCACCTCGCACTCGTAGACGGCCTTGAACGCCGCGTAGCAACCACGGTTGGCTCCGATCAGCGCGTCGAAGCCGTCGGTGGACTGCATCTCCTTGATGTCGACGCCGGCGTTGAAGCCCTTGCCCTCGGCGCGCAGCACGACCGCACCCACCTCCGGGTCCCGCCCCACGGCGGCGACGAGGTCCGCCAGCTCGAACCAGCCGGCGACGGTCAGCGCGTTGACCGGTGGGTTGTCCATGACGACCTCGGCGATGCCGTCGCTCTTGTCCACAGTGATGCTCACGGGCGTCGACGGTACCCGAGGACGAGATCCGCCAGCGCGTCGAGCAGGACCGGATCCGACAGGTAGCCGCTGTGGCCGCTGCGGGATGTCGGCAGCGACGGGACACGGCCGACGGGATCCTCACCGTAGAGACCGGGCAGGCGGTCGACGACGAAGCCGATCGGATCACCGGGAGCACGTACGGCGCGCAGCTCGATCCCCCGCCGGGCGATCGACGAGGTGACCCCGGGGGCACCGGAACCGGGAGAGCCGAGCTCCACCACGACCTCAGCGGCCAGACCCTGCATCGCCGCCCGACCGGCGACGACACCGCCGTAGCTGTGGCCGACGACCACCACGGTGGACGCTCCTGCTGCGCGGAGGCGTGCGACGTCACCCACGAGCGCCCGGGCACCCTCGTCCGCCGGTCGAAGATCCACCGCACCGATCAGTCGGTCGGGCGGGTCGTAGCCGAGCCAGGAGAGCACCGCGACGTCGTCCGGATCGTCGACGCGGTCGGCGAGCCCACGCCAGATCCGTGTCGCGTCGGCCCGGAGGCGCATCCTGTCGCCGCGATCGGTGCCGACCCCCGGCACGAGGACGACGACCACGTCTGCGTTCGACGGACCGACCCGCTGCACGAGCCGTCCACCGTCGCCGATGCGGTCGACCGGCACGACCGCCACCGGCGCCGCGAGCGACGCCCGACGCTGCTGCACGGCTGCACGCTCGAGATGTCGGGCGCAGGTCGTGAGACCGTCGACGGCACGACGACGATCCCGGGCGAGCGACGTCAGGACATCACGCAGCCGATCGGCGTCCGGTCCGCTCCACGCCCCTCGTGCCGACGCTGCACCGGTCGACGCGGTGATCCGCTCCGCTGCCCAACGGGTGCGCTCGGACAGCTCCGATGCCGCAGCTCGCATCGCACGGGCGACGGCGTCGAGCGCCTCTGCGTCCGCACCGATCGCGGCCGCGCTCACCCGTCGGGTCGGTCGCCGTCGCAGGTGGGGGAAGACATGGCGGCACCGTAGGGGCACACGGAGGTGTCGGTCACCGGGGACCGCGCCCCGCCCTCCGGTACCGTCCACGCCGTGCAGCAGACAGAGAACAACCAAGACACGCTCGACCAAGACAGGCTCGACCACACCGGCCGCGTGGTGGTCGTCACCGGCGGCACCAAGGGCATCGGCCGGGTGATCGTCGAGCGATTCCTCGACTGGGGTGCCGAGGTGGTGACCTGCGGACGCACCGAACCCGACGTCCTGCCGTCATCGGCAGGGCGCGAGGCGTCGTTCGTCGCGGCTGACGTCCGCGACCCCGACCAGGCCGCCGCTGTCGTCGACGCGGCAGTCGAACGTCACGGACGCCTCGACGTGGTGATCAACAACGCCGGGGGAGCTCCGGAGGCCGATGCCGCCACCGCATCGCCCCGCTTCAGCGAAGCGATCATCAGGTTGAACCTGCTCGCTCCGATGCACGTCGCGCAACGGGCCAACCACCACATGCAGGCCGGCGCCGGCGGCGTGATCATCAACATCTCCTCGGTGTCGGGCACACGTCCGTCACCTGGCACCGCCGCCTACGGTGCGGCGAAGGCGGGCTTGTTGAACCTGACGTCATCGCTCGCAGTGGAATGGGCGCCGAAGGTGCGGGTCGCCGCCATCGTCGCCGGGCTCATCGCGACCGAACAGGCGGAGCTGCACTACGGAGACGCCGCAGCGCAGGCCCGTGTCGCCTCGACGGTGCCGGCAGGACGACTCGGCCTGCCCGAGGACCTCGCGCAGGCCTGCCGTTGGTTGTCCTCACCGCTCGCGTCCTACGTCAGCGGCACCGCGATCTGGCTCCACGGCGGCGGTGAACGCCCCGCGTTCCTGGGCGCTGTGCGCGACGACTGATCCGCCGATTCCGCCGAGGTCCTTCCTACGCTGGTCGCATCGGAGCGAACGACCGTCCTCGACGCGACACCCATCGGGTGACCGCTGCAGCGCTGTGCACGGCGCTGGTGGTCGTCGCCCTGGCGACCGGTGCGTGCTCGGAGCTCGGCAACCGTGCGGACGCGACCGTGAAGATCGACGCCAGGGACCGACCGGAGGCCCTTCGGCTCCGACAGGAGCTGCTCGACCAGTCGTCGACGTGGGGTGGCATCCGGATCGGCGAGCGGACCGTCGAGCAGGAGGGTGATATCTCGCTGACGTTCTCGCTGCCCGGAAAGAACCTCGACGCGGCTCTGGGATCGATCAACCACCTCGACGCCCAGATCGACTCGACCGACATCGACGTCGACCGC
>CAYSCB010000088.1:0-10119 GCA_964429335.1 uncultured Aquihabitans sp. | reverse complement strand
GGGCGGATTCGCCGACACGAGCTGGTCGTACCAGCCGATCCCCAGCGAGGTGACACCGGCAGCAGCAGAGGTGAACCGGGGTTGGGCACTTCCTGCATAGCAGCGGTAGGTCTGCGCGGCGATGCGGTCCTCGCAGCCCGGGAGTTGGATGGGCACCGCGGTCGTCCACGGTCCGACGGGTGATGGAGCGACCCGGACGTACACGCGGTCGATGAAGCCGGGCCACGGGCTGTACGCCATGACGTACGCGTCGAGGGCGTCGTCACGGGTCACCGTGAACGCAGCAACCGGGATCTCCGGGTTGCTCCCGCCCCCGGGGATGATCGCCGCTGCCTGGGCGACATCGGAAACCCACGTGGTGCCGTTCCAGAACCTCCAGGCGGTCCGTGAGGTGACGGAGTCGACCGGAACCCGCCCGACCGTGCAGGGTCCGTAGTCGGCCGGTTGGAACGGGCCGGCACCCTGCGGTGAGCGGCACTGGTAGCCGTAGACGAACCATCCGCCATCGCCGGTGCCGGCAGCGGGATCGGCGATCGCGATCGCCGCGCTGCCGTAGGCCTTGTCCCGTGGGAACAGGTTCTGTGCCTGGATGGTCCCGCGTATGGGTGTCCAGCTGGGCGGCGAGGCAGGGTCGTAGGTCCATCGGACGACGGTCACGCCGTGGTCCTCCACGTTGAGGAACCCCGGACCGATGCACACTTCGGCGAAGAACGCCGTGACGACGTCGCGGGTCCCCGATGGTGTCGCGACCGCAGACATCGGCCACAACGCGGCGACAGGCCGGTTCGCCGGACACGAGAACGCGCCGCCCGGATCGACGAACTGCGTGGGACGACCAGCGGATGCAGCGTCCCTGGTCACCGCCGCCGCGCCGGGCGGCGCCCACGCCGCGGTATTGTTGACCAGGTAGAGCATGGTCCCGTCGACGCCGGCCTCGCTGCTGTCACCGAAGAGCCACAACGTCGATCCGTCACGCAGCGACACCGACACGCCGGCGTCGCGGTCGATGCGCTCGAGCGCCATCCCCGGGAGCGGGCCGACGCCCCCTGAGCTGGTCGACGCTCCGACGGTCCCGACGCTCGGCTGGGAGCCTGCACCGAGGACGACCCAGCTGCACGGGATGATCCGGTCACCGGTCACCCCTGATGACCCACCGGGCACGTCGAGCGCATAGACGCACAGCTCGTGACGGCCCGCCGCGAGCCCGGTCACGGCCAGGTCGACCACGCCGCCGATCGCTGTCGTGGAGTGCACCGCAGCACCGTCGACGCGGACGTTGACGGTGACCGGCGCCGAGCTGTCCGGGTCGGTCGCGGTGCCCTGGATCCGGACTCGTCCGGAGTCGAGCGGCGTGACCGCCGACAGCCGCAGATCCGGCCGGTGGTCGACGAGCGGCGGGACGACGAGGCCGCGACAGCCGATGAACCGTGCGGCACCCCAACCGACGTTGCCCGCGACGACGCACACGTTGTGGTCGCCGACGGGAGCGGGGAAGCTGATGCCGTAGCCCCGGAGGGCGCCGAGCCCGTAGGCGGCGGCGACGTCGGGGCGCGCGACATCGGTGCGCTGGGAGACGACGAACGCACCATCCAACAGGATGCCGACGTCGGTCGCCGCGGTCGTCTCCGGATCAGCGACCCAACCGGAGACATGGATCGTCCTGTCCGGGGATCCGACCACCGACTCGATGGAACCGAACGGGTCGACGTTGATGAAGATGTCACGGCATCCGAGGACCCGGGTGTCGCCGCCGACGCCGACGTCGTTCGCCCAGACGCACACCTGACGTTTGCCCGGACCCAGGTCGGGAACCGTGAGATCGAACCCGTGAGCAGACCCGCGCCCCGGATAGGCGGCGGCGACGTCGGGACGCTGACGGTCAGCCCGCACGTTGCGGAGGTCCTGGCCCTCGACCTTCACCTGGACGTCGATGGGCGCCGTCGTGTCCGGGTCGATCGCCCACCCCACGACCCGGATCCCGGCGCCGCTCTGGGCGTTCAGCTCCAGGTTGCCAAACGGCGCGTGACCCGTCGGGTCGACGGCGTTCGGCGCCAGGCAGGCACTCAGCGACACGAGCGCCGCGACCACCACGGCCGCCGAGAACCGTCGATGTCCCTGGTGCATCACGTCATCGGTCCTCTCCACCTCGACGTCGGCCGCGTCGGAATTCCCCGGTCCGCCGAAGGGATGAGGGTACACGGCAAGGTGCGACGGGCCGCCTCAGCCCCGTGTCACCCCTGGGACGTGCCCGAGCCGATCGCTGTCGGCAACCGATCCCGCCACGCAGCGGCGGCCGTTGCGAGCTCGATGTCCAGGAGGTCCTTCACGACGATCCGCTCACCTCCCGCCGCACCGATGCGGGCGTGTGCGACCCCGTGCGATCCGAGCACGTCGAGCACCTCCCGCACACGATCGACCGACACGCACAGCAGTGCCCTGCCGGCGGACCCCGAGAAGAGGTCGACGTGATCGGCGATCCGGGCGACGTTCGCACCGATGCCCGATGCGACGGCCATCTCCGCGATCGCCACACCGAGACCACCGGTGGAGACGTCGTGTGCTCCCTGCACCAGATGCGCCGCCACCAGGTCGCGCACCACACCGGCGACCCTCGCGACGACACCCGGATCGTGGGCCGGCAACGTGCCCCGACCGCGGTGGCCCCGCCGAGCGGCCCAACGGGACCCGGAGAGCTCGCGGCCGGTCTCACCGACCAGCACCAGGACCCCACCGTCGACGAGCTCGGGACGTGGCGGGACCCGATCGAGTCGGTCGATCAGCCCCAGCACCCCGATGATGGGAGTCGGGTCGATGTCGGTGCCACGGCTCTCGTTGTAGAGGCTGACGTTGCCACCGATGCACGGCACGCCGAACGTGGTGAGAGCCTCGGAGAGGCCGTCGACCGCCTCGGAGAACTGCCACATGACCTCGGGGTGCTCGGGGTTGCCGAAGTTCATGCAGTTGACCATCGCGATCGGCCGAGCTCCCACCACCGCGAGGTTCATCACCGATTCCGACATCGTCATCGCCGCACCCTGACGCGGGTCCACGGCACACCATAGGTGGTTGCCGTCGGTGGTCAGCGCCAGCCCACGACCGGTGTCCACGCCGGTGGTCGGGTGCTTGAGACGGAGCACCGCCGCGTCGCCGCCCGGTCCGATCACGGTGTTGAGGAACAGCATGTGGTCGTACTGCGAGGACACCCACGAGGTGTCGCACAGCAGCTCCAGCAGGTCCGCTGCCGGGTCGACGGGAGCCGGCAGGGCGTTCGCCGAGTCGGTCCGCCGCTCTTCCACGTCCGCCGGCGGGTGCCGGGGCCGGTCATAGAGCGGGGCGTCCTCCTCGAGGGACTTCGCCGGAACGTCGGCGAGGACGTCGCTGTCCTCGTCGACGACTCTGAGGCGGCCGGTTCCGGTGACCTCGCCGATCACGGTCGCACGCACCTCCCAACGGCCGGCGATCTCGAGCACCTCATCGAGCTTGGACGGCTCGACGATCGCGAGCATGCGCTCCTGGGACTCCGAGGTCATGACCTCGAACGGGGCCATGTGCGGCTCCCGCCGGGGGACGGTGTCGACGAGCACGTCCATGCCGGCACCGCCCTTGGCCGCCGTCTCCGAGGTGGCGCACGTGATGCCCGCGCCTCCGAGGTCCTGCACGCCGACCGCCAGGTCACGGTCGAGGAGCTCGAGACAGGCCTCGATCAGCCGCTTCTCCTCGTAGGGGTCGCCCACCTGCACGCTGGGGCGCTTGTCGGCGTCGTCGGCCTCGTCACCGAAGCCGGCACTTGCGAGCACCGACACCCCACCGATGCCGTCGCGGCCGGTGCTCGAACCGAGCAGCACCGCCAGGTTGCCGGCGCCTTCGGCCCGACCGAGCACGAGCCGCTCGGTCGGCATCAGCCCGAGGCACAGGACGTTCACGAGCGGGTTGCCGGTGTAGGTCTCGTCGAACACGGTCTCGCCGCCGACCGTCGGCACACCGACCGAGTTGCCGTACCCCGAGATGCCCGACACCACACCCTCGGCGATCCATCGGGAGCGCGGATCGTCGAGCGGTCCGAACCGCAACGGGTCCATGACCGCGATCGGGCGCGCCCCGACCGAGAAGATGTCGCGCAGGATCCCGCCGACCCCGGTGGCCGCCCCCTGGTACGGCTCGATCGCGGAGGGGTGGTTGTGGCTCTCGATGCGCAGCGCGGCGGCGATCCCGTCGCCGACGTCGACCACTCCGGCACCCTCACCCGGACCGACGAGCACCCATGGCGCCTCGGTCGGGAACCGGCGCAGGTGGATGCGTGAGCTCTTGTACGAGCAGTGCTCCGACCACATCACCGAGTACATCGCGAGCTCGAGGTGGTTCGGCTCACGCCCGAGGATCTCGACGATCCGCTCGTACTCGTCGTCGGTGAGACCGAGTGCGCGGTGCGTGGGCTCGTCGGACACGGAGGACATGCACAGCAACCTACCCGGCCCCACCGGAGACGTCCGAAGCGACGGATGACCGGTTCCTCATCGCGTGAATCGAATTCATCCCATCGGCGGATCAGGAGCACCAATGGCTTCGGGCAATTGACCGGGGCCGCCGAGTTGATTTCCTGCGCCGAAGGGTGTGGAATCACCGCTATGGCAACCCCCACCAAAGCGAAGAAGCGCGTCGTCTCCCCGGAGCAGAAGGCGGCAATGGCTGCCGGTCGGACCGAGGCACGAGCTGTGAAGAACTACCTCGAGGGCCTCGAACTCACTCGACCCAAGCGCGGCCGGAAGCGGACACCGGATTCGATCAATCAGCGACTCGCGAAGATCGCCGACGAGTTGGAGACCACGGTCGATCCGATGCGACGGCTCGCTCTCACCCAGGAGGAGATCGACCTCACGACGGAGCTGACCAAGCTCGAGTCGAAGACCGATGTGGACATGGCGTCCCTCGAGAAGGCGTTCATCACCTCGGCCGCCGGCTACAGCGACCGCAAGGGAATCTCCTACAGCGCCTGGCGTGCCGTCGGCGTGCCCGCAGCGGTGCTCAAGGAAGCCGGGATCTCGCGAGCCCGCTGACCCGTCGCCCGTGGGGCGTCGCGTCTGCGGCCGGTCTGGTTCAGACAGCCGGCCGCAGGCCGACGTCCGCTGCGCTCAGCAGCGATGACAGCAGCACCTTGCCGTCGGTGGACCCGAGCAGCGCGTGCGACGCCCGCTCCGGGTGCGGCATGAGCCCGACCACGTTGCCGGACTCGTTGCAGATCCCCGCGATGTCGTCGATCGATCCGTTCGGGTTCTGCGCGTAGCGCAGGACGATCCGATCCTGTTCACGGAGCTCCGCCAGCGTCTCGGGCGAACAGGTGTAGTTGCCCTCGAAGTGGTTGATCGGGATGCGGAGCCGTTGCCCGACCGCCGCCTCGGAGGTGAGCACCGAGCGGGTGCTCGTCACGACCAGCTCCACCTCCTCGCATCGGAACTTCAGACCCGCGTTCTTCTGCAACGCACCGGGCAGGAGATGCGCTTCGGTCAGGACCTGGAAACCGTTGCAGATCCCCACGACCGGTCCACCGGATTCAGCGAAGGAACCGACCGCATCCATGATCGGCGAGAAGCGGGCGATCGCACCCGGACGCAGGTAGTCGCCGTGCGCGAACCCACCGGCGATCACGACCGCGTCGACGTGGTCGAGGTCACGGTGATCGTGGAACACGGCGTGTGCCTCACCGCCCAGCGATCGCACGGCTTCGATCACGTCGAGCTCGCAGTTGGTCCCGGGGAAGCAGACGACTGCGACGGTCGGGCTCATGGATCAGGCTCCTTCCAGCACGGGTTCGGCGATCGTCACGAACGAGTCCTCGATGACCGGGTTGGTGAGGAACCGGTGGCACAGGTCGTCGACGAGCTCCGTCGCCGCGTCACGATCGGTCGCCTCCACCCGGAACCGGATCGACTTGCCGACCCCCACGCCGGTCACGCCTGCGAAGCCGAGCGCCGGCAACGCACGTTCGATCGTGGCGCCCTGGGGATCCGCGATGCCAGGCCGGAGCCGCACCTCCACGGTCACGTCGAAGTCCATGCCGTCACTCTCCCACATCATCGTCGGTCACATCGTCGTCCGGATCGGGGTCGGACGGGTCGGACGGCTCGGGCTCACGCACCCGCACCGGGCCAGTCGTCGAGCGAACGGCCGCAGATCCGCTCGTAGGCCTCCCGGTAGCGGTGGGCGGTCGCCTCGACGACCTCGGCCGGCAGCGCCGGCGGTGGCGGCCGCTTGTCCCAGTCGAGCGACTCGAGGTAGTCGCGCAGCGGTTGCTTGTCGAAGCCCTGCGGGGTCGAACCCGGCGACCAGTCCTCGGCGGACCAGTAGCGGGACGAGTCAGGCGTGAGCACCTCGTCGGCGAGGATGAGCTCGGCCGAACCCTCGACGGTCCCGACCCAACCGAGCTCGAACTTCGTGTCGGCGAGCAGGAACCCCGCTGCCTCCGCGCGCTGCGCTGCTCGGCGGAAGATCGCGAGGCTCACATCGCGGGCCTGTTCGGCCACGTCGCCACCGAGCAGCTCGACCGCCCGGTCGAACGAGATGTTCTCGTCGTGGTCGCCGACGGCTGCCTTGGTCGACGGGGTGAAGACCGGCTCGGGTAGGCGGGCGGCTTCGAGCAGCCCCGACGGTGCGGCCATCCCGTGGATCGTGCCCCGATCGCGGTACTCCTTCCATGCTGACCCGGCGAGGTGACCCCGGACGATGCACTCGATCGGGAGCATCTCGGCTCGGCGGCACAGCATGACCCGACCGGCGAGCCCGTCGAGGCGCGCTTCGGCGGGCAGCGCAGCGAGGTCGGTCGACAGCAGGTGGTTGCCGACGACGTCGCCGACCTCGGCGAACCAGAACGCGGACATCGCTGTCAGGACACGTCCCTTGTCCGGCACCGGTTCGTCCATGACGACGTCGAACGCGCTGATCCGGTCCGACGCGACGAGGAGGAGGCGACCCTCGCCCGCGTCGTAGAGGTCACGGACCTTCCCGCGGTGCAGGTACGGCAGAAGGATCGCCGGAGCGGTGGTCACAGAACGGGCTCTCCTTGGTAGGTGACTGCCTCGGGGTAGCGGGCGGCGAGCTCGCCCACCTGTTCGACGAAGGCTCGCGTCTGGGCCTCGGCGTTGCCGGTGTAGGTCACGGGATCTCCGAGGGCGGCACGCAACGCGTCGGCGTCGAGGCCGAGTCGATCGTCAGCCGCCAGGCGGTCGATCAGATCGTTGTCGTCCCGGCCGGACTCGCGCATGTCGAGCGCGACCGCAACGGCGTGCTCCTTGATGACCTCGTGGGCCGTCTCACGGCCCACACCTGCTCGGACTGCGGCCATGAGCACCTTCGTGGAGCCGAGGAACGGCAGGTAGCGGCGCAGCTCCCGTTGGATGACCGCCGGATAGGCACCGAAGCCGTCGAGGACGTCGATGAGGGTCTGGAACACGCCGTCGGTGGCGAAGAACGCGTCCGGCAGCAGCACTCGCCGTACCACGGAGCAGGACACGTCACCCTCGTTCCACTGCTCGCCGGCAAGCCCGGCGGCCATCGTCAGATGGCCGTCCAGGATCACCCGGAAGCCGTTGATCCGCTCGCAGCTGCGGGCGTTCATCTTGTGGGGCATCGCGGATGATCCGACCTGTCCCGGACGGAACCCTTCGGTGACGAGCTCGTTGCCCGCCATGAGCCGAAGGGTCAGCGCCAGCGAGGAGGGTCCGGAAACGAGCTGGACCAGCGCTGAGACCACGTCGAGGTCGAGTGAGCGCGGGTAGACCTGACCGACGTTGGTGAGGGTGCGCTCGAAGCCGAGGTGCCGGGCGACCGCGGCTTCGAGCTCGGCGACACGCTCGGCGTCGCCGTCGAGCAGCTCGAGCTGGTCGAGCTGCGTGCCGACCGGACCCTTCAGACCACGGAGCGGGTACCGGGCGATCAGCTCCTCCAGTCGTCCGGTCGCGACCAGCAGCTCCTCACCGGCGTTCGCGAAGCGCTTGCCCAACGTGGTTGCCTGCGCTGCGACGTTGTGGCTCCGTCCGACGATCACCGTCGATGCGTGCTGCACAGCGAGGTCGGCGAGACGGACGAGCACCGCGACCGCCCGGTCGCGGACCATGAGCAGCGCCGAGCGCACCTGGAGCTGCTCGACGTTCTCGGTGAGATCCCGACTCGTCATCCCCTTGTGCGCGTGCTCGAAGCCGGCAAGCGCCGAGAACTCCTCGATGCGGGCCTTGACGTCGTGGCGGGTCACACGCTCCCGCTCGGCGATCGACGACAGGTCGACGTCGTCGACCACCGCTGCGTACGCGTCGATGACGTCCTGCGGCACGTCGATGCCGAGGTCTCGTTGTGCCTGCATGACGGCGAGCCACAGGTGCCGTTCGAGCACCACCTTGTGCACCGGCGACCAGAGCTCGGCCATGTCGGTACCGGCGTACCGACCGGCGAGCACGTTCGGTACGACCGGGGGGATCTGATGCATCGGCCCCATTGTCGCTCACCGCGACGTCGTCGTCCGCACCGGAGGTTCAAGGATCGACGAGTCAGGCCGATCATCCAGGTGAGAGCCGCGGCGCGACATCGTTCGCATCGGTCGCCGCGCCGAAGGGAGCACCGCCGTGTCCGAATCCTGCGTCCGCCACCCCATGAACGTCGCTGAGTTCGCCTGCGGACGCTGCGGGCACGACTTCTGTCCGCAGTGCGTCGTGTTCCCCTACGGGCTCGGCAAACCGCCGATGTGCATCACCTGCGCATTGCAGATCGGGGGCATCTCCCGACGCGAGAGCGGCCGACCGAAGCTCAGCCGCCGCGAGATCAGACAACGGGTGAAGGAGCGCAAGCGGGTGACCGTGACCCGTTCCGAACTGCACAGCTCCGGAGCCGCCCGTCCGGCAGAGGATCTCCCGGATCCTGACGACGACCGCGCCGAACGCTGGATAGAGGGCCATGGCGATGCCGAGGAGTTCCCCGGGGGTTGGCGACAGGTGTTCTGACCGGCCTCAGCGTTCGAGCGAAGCGTCCTGGTCCGTCGCGTGACGCTCGAGATCCCGCTGGTGCTCGTCCAGTTGGGCGCTCAGCTCGTCGTCACCCAGTGCGAGGATCCGCGCCGCGAACAACCCCGCGTTCGCTGCTCCTCCGATCGCCATCGTCGCCACGGGCACGCCTGAGGGCATCTGCACGATCGAGTGCAGCGAGTCCACGCCGCCGAGGTGACGGGTCGGCACCGGAACACCGATCACCGGCAGCACGGTGAGCGACGCCACCATCCCAGGCAGGTGGGCCGCTCCGCCGGCGCCAGCGATGATGACCCTGAGACCTCGGTCGCGGGCTCCTCGGGCGTAGTCCACCATCCGCAACGGGCTGCGATGGGCCGACACGACGCGCAGCTCGTACGGGACGCCCAGGTCACCGAGGACCTCCCCAGCAGCCCTCATCACATCGGCATCGGACGCGGATCCCATGATGATCCCCACGATCGGGGACGGGTCGGTCTCGCTCATGCGATCTTCTCCGTCTGGCGGTCCGGACACACGCGCATCACGGCACCGAGCCTCCCACGCCCGACAGCAGCTCCGCTGCCATCCCTGCGTCACGACGGACGGTGGCGAGATCCGCGCCGACGACCGTGACATGGCCGACCTTGCGCTCGGCTCGCGGCGCCTTGCCGTAGAGATGGACGTTCGCTCCGGGGACCACGGCGAGCGCGAGGGCCTGCCGGCTCCTCGGTTCGTCGACGCCGTTGCCGACGACGTTGGCCATCGCTGCAGCGGAGACGACGTCGGTCGGTCCGAGCGGCCAGTCGAGGATCGCCCGGAGGTGCTGTTCGAACTGCGAGGTCGCGCTCGCCTCGATCGTGAGGTGTCCCGAGTTGTGGACCCGGGGCGCGATCTCGTTGACGAGCAGTCGCGGCCCGGTGTCGTCGGGGTCCACGACGAACAGCTCGACGGCCACCACGCCGGTGATGTCGATCACGTCCGCGACCCGCTCACCGATGCGCCGCGCCTGCTCGCGGACGTCACCGTCGACGGGCGCGGGCAGGAGGACCTCGTTGCACATCCCGTCCACCTGGACGGTCTCGAGGACCGGCCACGACGCGACCTCCCCGGAGGTTCGACGTGCGATCAGCAC
>CAYSCB010000087.1:0-10128 GCA_964429335.1 uncultured Aquihabitans sp. | reverse complement strand
TGTTGGATCGGTACACCGACGAGATCACGCTGCCGAGCACCGCGACGCCCAGCGCACCGCCGAGCTCGCGGGAAAGGTCGTTCACCGCGGAGCCCACCCCGGCTTTGGACCGCGGAACTGCGGTCATGATCAGCGTCGTCGATGGCGCGGTCGACTGGCCCGCGCCAAGCCCGAGCAGGCAGAAGCCCGCCAGAAGCACGGCCAGCGACGTCGTCGGTGACGCGGTCGACAACAGAGCGAGACCCCCCGCCGAGATGACCAGGCCGACCCCGACCACGCCCCGATGGCCGAAGCGCCGCACGAACGTGGCACTCAACGGCGCCCCGATCATGCTCATGACGCCGATCGGAAGCCCCGCGAGGCCGGCTTGGAGCGGTGAGTAGCCATGGGCGATCTGGAGGTACTGCGCCATGGCGAAGAACAGCCCGAAGGCCGCGAAGTACTGCAACGTGATCGTGGTCGAGCCGACCGAGAACGACCTGTTCCTGAACAGTCGGACATCGAGCATCGGGTTCGGGTTGCGCAGCTCCCAGGTGACGAAGGCACCCATCAGAACGACCGCAGCGGCGATGGCTCCCAGGGTGGTCGTCGATGTCCATCCGTTGTCAGGGCCGTCGATGATCCCGTACAGCAGGGTCCCGACGGCTGCAATGGCGAGCAGGACCCCGAGCGGATCGAGGATCGCCTCGTGGGGATCCGAGGAGTTGGGCAGGAGGTAGGCGCCTGCCACCAACGCGACCGCGGCGATGACGACGCTGATCAGGAACACCGATCCCCAGGAGTAGTGCTCGAGCAGGAACCCGGAGAGGATCGGGCCGATGGCACCTCCGAGCCCGGCGAAACCGGCCCAGATGGCGATCGCGCGTTGGCGCTCGCGTGGATCGTGGAACACGTTCGCCAGGATCGACAGCGTCCCCGGCATGATGAACGCCGCTCCGAGGCCGGTGACGCCACGCAGCGCGATGAGGTGCCAGTTCTCCGTCGCGAAGATCGAGACGAAGGACGCTGCACCGAAGATGACCATGCCGAGCTGCAGCGCGGACTTCCGGCCGTAGCGGTCAGCCAGCGCGCCGGCCGGCAACAGCAGCACGGCGAAGACCAGGCCGTAGGCGTTGACCATCCACTGGAGGTCGCTCTGGGCCGACCCCAGGTCCGCCTGGATCTTGGGGAGCGCCACGTTGAGCGACGAGTTGCCGGCGACGACCAGCACCAGCGACAGGCACAGACACGCCAGGATCCACCACCGACGCGCACGGATCCATGACTCGGGGTGCGCGGTCATCGGGTGCCTCGCATCAGCAGCGACGTCGAACCGGTTAACTCCCGATCCTCCGACCTGCTCTCCACCGACAGCTTCGCGAACCTCACGATGGACGCGATCGCCGCCCGATCCGGCGTCGCCCGATCGACCATCTACCGACACTGGCCCGATCGCGTCGAGCTCATGGTCGAGGTGTTCGAAGCGGTCAGCTCCGTGACCGATCCGCTCGATCCATGCGGGCCGCTCCATGCCGACCTCCGCGCCACCGGCATCAGCCTTACCCGAGGGCTGACCGAGCACCGGTGGGGACCGATCCTCGCGTGCCTGGTCGGTGCCGCAGGCCACGACGACGAGGTCCACCGAGCCCTCAACACCTTTGGCGGGGCGCGACGTGCCGAGACAGCAGAGGTCTTCTCGCGAGCCGCGGCCCGAGGTGAGATCAGGAGCGATCTCGATCCGGTCTGCGAAGCCGAACGCTTCGCAGGACCGTTCTTCCTCCGGCGGCTGGTGACCGCCGACATGCTCGACGACGACTTCGTCGAATCACAGGTCCGAGCCACGTGTCTCGCGCTCGGGGCGCCATACGAGCACATGGCAACGGGGTGACCTGGGGACGGTTCAGATATCCCAACGTGGAGCCGGTCGAGTCGCCCGCAGTCGGCGACCCTTCGACGACGTGGTCACCGAATTGCCACTGACGGATGACACTACGTGAAGGATGGCAAGGAAGTGACTGAGATTCTTGAAGCGTTCGATCTGACGGGGTCGTTCCGAGCGGCTGGCGGGCGACACAGGACCGGGCTCGTGGCCGGTGGGTCAATCGGTGAGGCGGCGTGCCAGTGCGGTCAGCGACTCCTGGGTCGACGCCATCCGGTCCGCCGGGACGAAGTAGGCCGAATAGGTGAGGTACGAACCGCCGACTTCGATGTGGAGGGACTGCCTGGGGAGCGCGGTCGAGGCGCAGGTCGTGACGAAGAAGGCACGGTCGCCGAGCCCGTCGACGTCGTGGACCGAACCCGGGCACACCCGGTCGCCTTCGGCCGCGGAACGGGCCGCGGCGAAGTCCTCTCCATATCCGGTGCCGCGCTCGTCCCGGATGGTCAGCGACTCGCCGATGGCGGTGTCCCGGGCGACGATCGTGCAGTCTGTCGCGGTCCCGCCGACCTTCACCACGGTGAACCGGTCGCCGAAGAGTCGCTGGAACTCCTCGAGCTTCACCTTCTCGCACGGGCCGAAGCCCGAGTCGGAACGCGAACTCGTAGCGCTCGGAGCCCGTCGGGATGCCGACGCCTTCTCTGCTCCGTCGCCCCCGTTGCTGCATGCTGCGCACAGCGCCACGACGAAGCACGCGACCACGAGACGTCGAATGTCGACTGCTGCTACTCGATTCATGACCTGAGTCTGCACCGGCGCGGAGCAATTGCCAGCATCCTGGCCTCGTTGGTGAAACACGAGGCCCCGTCGCTGCTGGACCGATCCAACCGGGTCAGTGCTACGCGGGTCTCGGAGCGAGGCTTTCGAAGGGGTTGTCGTGGCCGAGGTCGCGTTGGTCAGCGCTGACGTGCCGAATCCTCTTGGCGACGTGGTCGGACGACGGCTCGAGCCGGCCAACCCGCTCGGAGCGCATGGATGCAGTTCGGACCCACTCGCCCATCCGTTCGGTGACCACCGCGGTGCGCCACGACTGACAGTGAGGATGGTGTCGACATGTACTTCAATGGAGCACATGTCGGTAGTGGGTATCCGCGCCCTCAAGCAGAATGCGTCGGCGGTGGTTTCCGAGGCGGCCGGCGGCGAGACGATCACGATCACCGATCGCGGGAGGCCTGTGGCGCAGATGACCGCGATTCCGGTGTCGCGGCTACGGGCACTCGTGGACGCGGGTCGGGCTCGGCGAGCTCGACGCTCGATTTCGGATCTTCCGGCGCCTGAACCCGGGCCGGACCTGTCGGCTGCGTTGGCTGCTCTGCGTGACGCGGACGACCGCTGAGTTGGCCTTCTACATCGATACCTCCGCGCTCGTGAAGCTGGTCGTAGCTGCGCCGCCCGGAGCAGCGTCCCATCGCGTGGTGGGCTTCGAGGGCGAGCCGTACTGGGTCCGATGGAGGCTCGGACTCGTGGTTTCCAACCCCGGCGGGGTCAGGTCGTTGGGCAGCGTAGAAGGCTGCTTCGGACTCCGCTCGTGGGAGGGACTGAAGCATCTCCGTGTATCCCGGTGGGAGTCAGCCTCGACTTCGACGACTGGGCCTCCGTCGGTGTCGACCGCGATCTGCAGGGCTTGATCCCGCTGGCTGGGGGCGGTGCCGCGGTTCCGGGCGCGACAGCAGCTGTTCCGGGAGCGGTTGGAGTGGTTCCCGGTTCGGTCGGTGCCGTTGGGGAGACCGATGTCGTGGTCGGGTGGGACTCGACATCAGCGGCTGTAGCGGAGACCGGAAGTCACGCACACAGCGCACCGGGCAGACCCGTCGGGGCGAGCAGAGGATCACACGAGGCGGGTGGCCGTGAGCAGGACGACGGGTCCGGTCACGAAGGCCCCGTGGGCTCCACCTTGTCGTGGGTGCGGGTCTGGGAGGAGATCTCGGGAAGCAGGTCGGCGGCTGCGATGTAGACGAAGTTCTAGGTGAGCGCAGATCCTGGTCTCCAGCGGGCGTGCACCAGCACACCGAAGTCGCCGAGTTCCTGAGGAACCTCGTGGAGGGCGGCGACCAGCCAGGTCACGACGCCGACGCGCACGTCGACGATGAACGCTCCGCCCACGGCGAGCCTTCCGACTAAGTTGTGCAGTCCGTCTGCGAGCAGGATCAGGTAACCGAGCGGGCGGTGTTCGTCGTGTGTGGCCTGGTGGCAGTGGTGAGCCGGCCGCGAGGCCGACCAGCGCGGACAGGACACGGTCGAGGACGTGCGGTGGAAGGGCAATGGTGACGGCGCCGATCAGCGCCAGTGCGCTCATTGCCAGTCCCGCCAGGACGATCCATGACAGCGTCGACATCAGCGCCCCTCCTGAACGCCGGGGGGTGGTTCTGCTGGGACGCGCGTTGCAGGTTCCGATACACCTCGATCACGTTGGGGCGGGATGAGCCGGCAAGAAGCCGGTCGTAGATCGCTGCGTTGTCGATCTCGGCCTCGACCCCGGCTCGGTACACCTCACCGAAGTCGGTGATGACCTGCATGTAGTTGGCGTGCGCCTGTGCTCGTCGTCGAGCGCGGCGAGCAGGTCCGCGATCTCCGGGTCGGTCAAGCGGTCATCGCCAGAACGCTCAGGCGTCATCGCCGAGATCCTCACGCTGATCGTCGCTCGATGCAGCCGTCCGGAGCGGTACCTTCGTGCACGTCGGGACTCGATGGACCAGCATCGACGGTGTCGCAGATTGGATGCCGTGGGCCGACACGACCGTCACCTCCTGAATCGGATGACCGCAGCAGACCCAGTCAGGGAACCGTCGCGGTGGCATGCCGACGCGGCTCGATACGACGCGTGGTTCGACGAGCCGTGGGGACGCTACGCGAGTGGTGTCGAGCACGACCTGCTGCTCGCCGCGATCGGCCCCGTCGACGGGTTGAGTGTGTGCGATGCGGGGTGTGGCACCGGCCGCTTCACCGCCCGTCTCGAAGCCGACGGAGCCGACGTCGTCGGCGTCGACGCCGACGCTGCGTCGCTCGGTATCGCTCGTCGCCGTGTGACCGGCGAACTGATCGAGGCCGATGTCCACCGCCTCCCGTTCGACGACGACCACTTCGACGTCACCGTGGCGGTGACGGTGTGCGAGTTCGCAGCCCACCCCGCTCAGGTGATCGCGGAGCTCGTGCGGGTCACCCGCCCCGGTGGGATCGTGGTGATCGGAAGCCTGCATCGTTCCAGCCCGTGGGGATGGTGGAACCACCGCGAGTTCTCGGCACCGCCTTGGAACACCGCACGCTTCCTCGCCCGCGGTGACCTCGAGATGATCGCCAGCACCCACGGCACCATCTTCTGGCGATGCGGCCTCTACGCGCCGACCGCGCTGCCGGGCATCACACGATGGGGACTGCTGCTCGAGCGGACCTGTCGCCGGATCGTGCCCGGCCACGCCGCGTTCGACGTCCTCGCGATCACTCTGCCTGCACGTGCGCCGCAGGACACCGCGATGCCACCGTTCGTCACCGCAACCGACCACGACGAGTCATCGGTGTTCCAGGTCGAGAACCTGCTGCGTGAAGCTCGCCGGCAACGCGACCTCGGCGCCGCTCCGGTGCCGGCGGTGTGCCTGCTCGATCCCGACGGCGATGTGGTCCGCCACCTCGTCCCACGCGGTCGAGCGACACGCCATCGGGATTGGGCCTGTTACCACTCCAAGCTGTGGACCACGGACCATCGAGGGCGAGAGATCGGCATCGTCCCGTGCGCCGTCGGGGCGCCCTACGCAGTGCTCGTCGCCGAAGAGCTTGCGGCGTCGGGTTGCCGGCTGCTCGTGTCGGTCACGTCGGCCGGCACCATCAGTCCGCTCGACGCTCCGCCGTACTTCGTGCTGATCGAACGTGCCTGGCGCGACGAAGGCACCAGCCACCGCTACCTCCCAGTGGGCGAATGGGCAACCATCCCGACCCACCTCGCCAGGATGCTCGACGGCGCGTTCGACGAGCTCGGTGAGCCTGTCCACCGTGGCACCAGCTGGACCACCGACGCCCCGTTCCGCGAGACCGCGACAGCGATCGAGCGTGCTCGTTCCGCTGGCGTGCACTCCGTCGAGATGGAAGCCGCAGCCCTCTACGCCTACGCCGAAGCCCGAGACCGCGACGTCGTCTGCGTCGCGCACGTGACGAACTCCATGGCCACCGACGGCGACGACTTCGAGAAGGGTGACGACAACGGCACCGAACGCATCCTGCGTCTGGTTGCTGCAGTCGCTGACCGATGTATGACGTAGGGGCCCGCTTCACCGAGAGCCGACCCACACCCACCGGCCGACGATCGTCGCATCGAGCTCAGGGTGAGGCCTGGATCGGTCATGCTGTCTCCTGCGGCGCTGTGGCTTCCGGCCATGGCAGTGGCGCTGCTGTTGGACAGGGTCGATGTCACTGCGAGTTGTCTGATCACGACAGCGCTGACGGCGATCGATGGCCTGGCGATCAGCTTGACCTGGTGGTGGCCGACCAACCGTCGTCGGGGCTCCGGGGCCGCGGTCAGGGCGTGAACCTTCGGTAGCGTCCACATCGACGGCACGACCACCGTCGTGCGAACCCACCGTCCCAGGAGCCGCTGCCATGAATCCGGATGTCCTCGCCCGAGCCCAGGAGATCGCCCTCGGCGTGATCACCAACGTGACGCCTGATCAGCTCGAGCTCCCGACTCCGTGTGAGAAGTGGAAGGTGGGCGACGTGATCGGCCACGTGACCGAGACCCAGCACTGGGCGCGTTCGCTGGTGCAGGGGGAGACGCCGGAGCCGTCGACCGGGGACGGGGTGACGGGAGACGTCGCCGCGACGTTCGCCGGCGCCGCGTCGCAGAGCTTCGCCGCGTTCAGCGAGGACGGTGCACTCGAGCGGATCGCCCACACCGAGATGGGTGACATGCCCGCCGCTGTGCTCCTGGGAATCCTCAGCACCGACACCTTCACCCACGCGTGGGACGTCGCGGTGGCGACCGGACAGGACACCGATTTGGACCCCGAGCTCGCCGCGCAGCTCCTCGAGGGGGCACGACAGACGATCCCACCCGCGTTCCGCAGCGAGGATGGAGCGATCTTCAGGCCCGAGCAGGCCGCGCCCGCCGGAGCCGACGCGGCCACGCAGCTCGCAGCGTTCCTCGGTCGAACCGTCTGATCTCCCGTCGGTGTCGATCAGACCGGGAGGAGCCCCGCATCGCTCCAGAGCCGCTCCGCCTCGGAGGCCATGAGGCCGAGCTCGGTGCGCTTCGTCTCGTCGAGCTTCGGCACGTGCGTCGCAGGTAGCCCCTCGGGAAGGCAGTGTGGCCTCCTCGACGATGTGGATCTGGGAGATCCGACGGACCAGCGGGTGGCGGTCGACGCCTTTGCGGTGTCCTTCCCGCTGGATGTGGTCGATCGGATCGTCGCCGATGGTCGGGACCGGCAACCCGGCACGGTTGACGAACTCCTGGAGCATCAGCGAGTGGTACGACTCCGCGATCACCTCGTGCAGCGTGAAGCGGTACTCGAGCGAGTCGTTCGGCAGGGTCGACGCGAGGCGGATCAGTCCGCGGCACAGCACGCCTTCGAACACGCGGCCGGTGTTCATGAACCCCGCGGTCATGTTCAGTCCGATCCGTGACCGTGTCGACGCCGGTTGCGACCGGTACCAATCGGTCGCCCCGAGGGGATGGTCGGCGTCGAGCTCCCAGCGGGCGTCGTCGGCGTCGATGGCCATCTCGGAGGCGTCCCAGGCGATGTCGGTGCAGGTCTCGTAGTGGCGGTTGACTGCCGCGTTGCAGAGCCGTTCGAGCAGGTGCCGGTACTCAGCGTCCGCTTCGCCCGGTCCGGGACGCGTCGCAGCAGCAGCCGGCGATGCGAGAACGCTAGACCGGTCGGGGCTCGTGCGGGACGTGATCGTTCCGTGCACCCAAACGCATGAACGAGGTGCTGCATGTCGGTCGGAGACCCCGTTGGCCAGGGCGTACCGCAGGAGAGTCGGGACGACGCGAGCGGGTGGCGCCGGCCGTCGCTGCACTACGCACCGGCGCGGAACTGGATGAACGACCCCAACGGCCTCGTCCACCACGACGGCGTGTACCACCTCTTCTACCAGCACAACCCCGTCGGTGAGGGGTGGGGCAACATGTCGTGGGGCCACGCGACCAGCACCGACCTGTTCGACTGGACCGAGCAGCCCGTCGCGATCGGGCAGACCTTCGACGAGTGGGGACGGAACGTCGAGGACGTCTTCTCGGGGTCCGTCGTCGTCGACCACGACAACACCAGCGGCTTCGGCAGCCTCGACGCCCCGCCGCTCTTCGCGGTGTACACGAGCGCCTACACGCTGTTCCATCCTGACCGAGCGGGCCTGCAGGCACAGTCGATCGCGTACTCGAACGACAACGGCTCGACCTGGACCACCTACGCGGGGAACCCCGTCGTCGACCGCGGTTCGACGGAGTTCCGTGACCCGAAGGTGTTCCGCTACCACGGCGACGGACCGGGTGAGCAGTGGTGGGTCATGGTCGCCGTCGAGGCGGTCGACCGCCAGGTCGTCCTCTACCGCTCCGAGAACCTCCTCGACTGGGAGCACGTTTCGACCTTCGGGCCTGCGGGCGCCGTCGGAGGTGTCTGGGAGTGCCCGGACCTCTTCGAGCTACCGGTCGACGAGGATCCGCGGACCACCCGGTGGGTGCTCGTGGTGAGCGTGAACCCCGGTGGCGCCGCGGGAGGTGGTGGCGTCCAGTACTTCGTCGGTGACTTCGACGGGACCACCTTCGTGTCGCAGCCGACGACCGGGCCGCGCTGGTTGGACTGGGGGAGGGACCACTACGCGGCGGTCTCCTTCAACGACGTGGCCGACGGTCGTCGCATCATGATCGCGTGGATGTGCGACTGGGCCTACGCGGCTGACCTGCCGATCACCCCGTGGTGCTCGCACATGTCCCTGCCACGGGAGGTGTCGCTGACCGACCTCGCCGGCCGCATCGAGCTCCGCCAGCAGATCGTCACCGAGATCGACCGCCACGCGGAGCCCCCACTCGCAGTGTCGTCGCGCTCGACCGGGATGCCCGGCGACGGGATCGAGCCCGGCACGCACCTGGTCGGTGATGGGTACGACGTGTTCCGACTCCACGTCGAGCTGGGGATCGGCGACGCCGAGCGCGCCGGCGTCGTCGTGCGCGCATCGGAGGGCTTCAGCGCTGAGCCCGCGAACGCGGCAGCCGGCACCGAAGGCACCCTGATCGGCTACGACGTGACCCGCGGCGAGGTGTTCGTCGACCGCACCCGCTCGGGTGCGGTCGACTTCCATCCCGACTTCGCCGGTGTGTCCGCGGCGCCGGTGCCGACCGACGGAGGGGTCATCCGGTTGGAGATCTACCTCGACCGGACGTCGGTGGAGGTGATCGCGGCGGGCGGCACCCGCACGATCAGCAGCCTGATCTTCCCCGACCCGTCGTCGCTGGGACTCGGGGTGTTCGCCCTCGGTGGAGCGGCACGTCTCCGGCGTCTCGATGTCGTGCCGTTGCGCGGTGGTCCGTGATCGGACCCTCACGACTGGTTCCACCGTTGGTCGTCCGGGAACCCATCACTCGGGTCGGCGCGCACCGCGTCCGGGTGCCAGCGCGATCTGCTCAGCCGGTGGGCTTGTCGTCCACCTTGCCGGGTTCCTGGCCGACCGTCGTCGCTCCACCCCTGACCGGAGCTGAGCGATTCTCAGGTGATCCGGATGTGACCGTTGACCTATTCGCGTGCCGGTCATAGGTTCGTCATGACGGGCGCTCGACGCGGTGTCGCTGGGTGGACCAGATGAGGGGCGTGAGAGGCGGGAGCGCCGGATGCTCACGGAAGGAGCGTGCGATGACCAGAGTCGCCGCTGTCAAGGCTGTTGTCGTCGGAGTCCTCGCGGTCGCGAGCACACTCCTGTTCGCCGGTGGTGTCGCATCCGCCGGCGGGTTCAGGACCTATCGATGCGACGGAGGTGCCATCCCGTCGGGAACGTATGCCGACATCGTCGTCGCCGGTCCGTGCAGCGTCGGGGCCGGTGCGGTCATCCACGTGCGCGGCACCGTCCTGGTGCGCAGCGGGGCGGTGCTCGACGCGCAGTCGGCTCCGGCGACCTTCACCGTCGGACGCGATGTCGTCGGGTTCCCGGGCTCGATGATCGGTCTCGGCTGCCAACCCCCGGAGTACACCGGCAACTCCGCACATCCGTGTGCGGTCGACCCCACCGGACACTCG
>CAYSCB010000086.1:0-10191 GCA_964429335.1 uncultured Aquihabitans sp. | reverse complement strand
GCGAGTACTGCTTCTTCCTCTCCAAGGAGACGCTCTATCCGGGCGACCGGTTCCGGATGTCCGACGAGCTCCTCGAGACGTACCTCCGTCAGCTGCTGGAGGCCCACATCACCTCGGAGGTGACCGTTGCGTGGCAGGGCGGGGAGCCCACGCTGATGGGTGTGGACTTCTTCCGGCGCGCGGTCGGACTCGTCGAGCGGTACCGGCGACCCGGCCAGGTGGTGCACCACACGATCCAGACCAACGGCACGCTGCTCACCGACGAGTGGTGCGAGCTGTTCTCCCGCCACGGGTTCCTCGTGGGCATCAGCATCGACGGGCCACCCGAGCTGCACGACCGGTACCACCACGACAAGCACGGCGGTGCGACCTCGGGGCGGGTCCTGGCCGGGCTCGAACTGCTGCGCCGCCACGACGTCGACTGGAACGTCCTGTGCACCGTCAACGCCGCCAACCAGGACCACGGTCGTGACGTGTACCGCTACTTCCGTGACGATCTCGGCGCGACCTTCGTGCAACCCATCCCGATCGTCGAGCTGGCGGGACCCGATACCGCTGCCGGCGCCACCGCGTCGGTCACCGACCGGTCGGTGGACCCAGTCGCGTGGGGCCGGTTCCTGATCGAGGTGTTCGACGAGTGGGTCACCCGCGACGTGGGCACCGTGTTCGTCTCGCAGTTCGACGCCGCGCTGGCCGCCTGGCTCGGGGTGCCTCCCGCACCGTGCATCTTCCGTGAGACGTGTGGGGACGCGCTCGCTCTGGGCCACAACGGCGACGTCCACTCCTGTGACCACTTCGTCGACGCCGAGCACCTCCTCGGCAACATCACCCGCACCCACCTCCTCGAGCTGGTCGCGTCGCCGGCACAGCGCGCCTTCGGCGCCGCCAAGCGCGACACGCTGCCGCGCCAGTGCCGTGAGTGCAGCGTCCGCTTCGTCTGCCAGGGCGAGTGCCCGAAGAACCGCATCGCGGTCACCGCGGATGGCGAGGCCGGGCTCAACCACCTGTGTGCCGGCTACTACGCGTTCTTCACCCACATCGACGGGCTGATGCGCCGGATGGCGGACCTGCTACGGCAGGGGCGGTTCGCCGGCGAGGTGATGGACCTCATCGCGAGCACCGGACGCAACGAGCCGTGCCCGTGCGGCAGCGGGCGCAAGGCGAAGGTCTGCCATCAGCGCTGAACGCAGCGGTCACACAGCAGCCGCTGGAGGTTGGAGACCTGCGAGTCGCCGTGCTGGCCCGTTCTTGGGGGCAACTGACGGCTGAGACGTCCGAATCCCCCAAGTTCGGCGGAGTCCGGGACACTCGAGCTGCGGGCTTCGGCCCTCAGCTCCGCCCGGATGCAGCAACAGCAGCCGATGCGCCGGCCTGACGGCCGAAGAAGGTCCCGTCCCCGAGGGAGATCCCGCTCACGTAGCCCGCGCCGGCGATGCCCTTGGAGGTGCGTCCGGCGGCGAACAGCCCGGGGATCGGCGAGCCGGCGTCGTCGAGCACCGCACCGTCGACGGTCGTACGCACGCCACCGAGGGTGAACCCGGCGTACCAGCTCCGGTCGACGCCGAGGTCGATCACCCCGTACGGCGACTCGAGCGGGATCACCCACTCGGGCGCCTTGTGGAACTGGGGGTCCTCGTGGTCGTGGGCGTGCTCGTTGTAGCGGGCGAGCGTGGCGGCGAGCGATCCCGACGGCAGCCCGGTCTCGGCCTCGAGCGCGGCGACGTCGCTGTCGACCCACCGGGGTTCGTAGCCGGTGAAGTTGACCACGAAGCTGTCGTCGGAGTGGACGAAGAGGACCTCGCCGCGCTGGTCGAACAGCGCTGCCTTGCCGATCCGGCCGAAGTAGGTGTCCTCGTTGATGAAGCGCTCGCCCTTCGCGTTCACCAGGATGCCGCGCACCATCGTGCGTGGCGGGGTAATGGGCGTCGCCACCTCGATCTCGTGCATGCCCGACAGCGCTGCACCGGCACCCTGGGCCATGCGGATGCCGAGGCCGTCGTCGTGGTCGGTGCCGAGCGGCACGTTGATCTTGAGCGCCGTCGGGCAGTAGTGCTCGAGCATCCGACGGTTGAACAGGAACCCGCCGAGCGCGAGGACGACGCCGCCGCGGGCACGCACCCGTCGTCGTTGGCCGTCGATCCTCGCCTCGATCCCCACGACCTCCCCGCCATCGGTGACCAGCCGCTGGGCCCGCGAGTCGGTGAGCACCGTCGCCGGCGTGGCATCGACGGCGCGCAGCAGGCACTGCATGAGGAACCCGCCGGCCGGTCCGACGACCTTCGGGTTGTGGCCCCTCGGCACCGCCGGTGCGATCTCGGTGAACGGCCAGGAGTCCTCGCCACCGGAGAAGAACAGCCCGGAGTCATCGGCGGGTTCCATGTCGTGCTCGGTGTGGAACCGGGCCTCGAACGGCACGCCGTGGTCGAACAACCAGTCGAAGTGGGCGACGCTGCCGTCGCAGTACGCCGTCACCTTCGCCTCGTCCACGTCCGGTCCGCACGCCGCGGTGAGGAAGCGGGCCATGTCCTCCGGCGTGTCGGTGAACCCGCACGCGGTCTGCAGCGCGGTGCCCCCACCGAGGTAGATGATCCCGCCCGACATCGCCGAGGTCCCACCACCCAGCGACGCGACCTCGAGCGCGATCACATCCGCGCCGGTCTCGGCCGCCTCGATGGTCGCGGCCGCGCCGGAGCAGCCGAGGCCGACCACCACCACGTCCGCCTCGTGGTCCCAGGACCGGACCTCCGCGGCGTCGAGCGGTGCGACCGGGGCGATCGCGTCGTCTGACGGTGGTCCGTCGTTCACAGGGGCGTCGTTCACAGGGGCGTCGTTAACAGGGGCGGGGCTCATCAGCGCCGGATTGTACGGGCCGTCCCCGCCACACCCGCGAAACAGGGGTCGTAATCGACACGATGTGTCGATTACGACCCCCAGAACGCTGGTTTGCTGGTTCCAGCGACCTCGACATCGGGACGCTGCGCGGCGTGGCCGCCGAGATCTGGGCCTCGACGGCACGCGCCCGTCCCGTCAGATGACGAACATCTCCCCGGTCGCGCGGATGGTGACGTCGGAGATGACGACACCCCACGGCTGGTCGATCGCGTGGATCACCTCCGCGGCGATCGTCTCTGGCTCGATCGCGAAGAACTGCGGGCTGTCGACGTCGGCCTCGGGGCCCTCCAGCGTGCCGCTCAGATAGGCGATCGTCCTGTCCATGAACCGGTCCTGGTTCGGACCGACGATGCCCTCCGATGCCATCGGGTTGACCACGGTGGAAGCCAGCCCGGTGTTCAGCACGCCGGTGGGGCGGACGGTCGTCACCTTGATCCTGCCCTGGGTCTCCTTGCGGAGCGCGTCGGAGACGACCCCCACGGCGGCCTTCGTGGCGCTGTAGACGCCCGATCCGGCAACACCCGCGTTGCCGTAGACCGACGCGATGTTGACCACGTGACCGCGGCCCTGGTCGATCATCTGGTCGTACACGGCGGAGATCCCGTGGACGACGCCCTTGAAGTTGATGTCGATGCAGCGGTCCCACGCCTCCGACGCCGTCTCGTGATCGGCGAAGAACGCCAGGGGCATGATCCCGGCGTTGTTCACCATCACGTCCACCGCACCGAAGCGCTCGACCGTGGCTGCCACCAGGGCCCGGACCTGGGCGAGGTCGGTGACGTCGCAGGTGACGGCGAGCGCTTCGGCACCCGACTCACCCAACGCCGAGGCGACCTCGCCGGCGGCCTCCTCGTTCACGTCGGCCACCACGACACGGGCGCCCCGCGCCGCGCTCATCTCGGCGATGAGGCGGCCGAAGCCGCTGCCGCCGCCGGTGACCACGACGACCCGATCTGCCAGATGTGAGCTGGAAGGTTCCGACATCTCCTCAGCCTCGCACACTTCGGCGAAGGGACCGCAGGGCGCTGCAGTTGATGGTCCACCACCGGCGCAACCGCGAACTGCTCCGCGTCGTCCGGTCAGGTCTCCCCGCCGTGTCGTGATTCCCGGCACCGACGCGCGCGATGCCGTTACACCACCCCACACGAACCGGACCTCTGCAGGGCCTCGGTCATCACGTCCACGAGCGGGCCCTCGGCGGACCGTTCGACGATCGGCTCCCCACCTCGTTGCCTCGACACCACGATCACCTCACCGGATCTGGTCACCGCCATCACCGAACGGACCTCGATCCGATCAGGACGCTCCGACGGACGACCGACCCTTTCGGACTCCGCCAACCCCGGCGGCCACGACCACGCCTCCATGCTGACCACGTAGGCCGACACACCCGCGGGATCCCAGCTCTCGACCAGCTCGTAGGGGTCGCCCACGCCGACGACGTCGAACACCATCTCGTCGCCCTCATCGGGAACCCGCGCCAACACCGTCGGGGCGGCATCCCAACCCTGGTCCTCGAGCGACGCTTCGTAACGGACGAGGAACCTGACGAGATCCTCCGACGGACCATCCTCCACCGACGCTTCCACGGCACCCACCCTACGGAGGGGGTACGACAGCCGACGCGAGCGAGGAGCGACGGGCCGAGGCACATGGGGCCAGCCCCCGCCGGATCGGCCCGGGACGCTCCCCCACCCGCGAAACGGGGGTCGCCATCGACAGGATGTGTCGATTACGACCCCCAGAACGCTGGTCGTCGGCGGCGACGGCGCTGACACTCTCCGTTCCGTCTCAGCGGCTCCCGGGAGCGACGCCATCGCCGCAGCGCAACTCCGCGAGGCGTTGCGTATATGCTACGGGCATGGTCGATGCAGCTGTGCTCGTGCGCTCCGCTCGTGAGCGTGCTGGCCTGTCAGCACGCGATCTCGCAACGCGGTGTGGCGTGTCGGCGTCGACGGTGACACGGATCGAACGCGGTGAGATCAACCCGACCGTGACGATGCTCGAACGCCTCGTCGAGGCATCGGGCAACGACCTCATCATCACGACCGAGCCGCACCGACAGCAGCCCACCCTCGACCGTCTCCGCGATGTTCGCGACCAGATCGTCGCCGCTGCCGCCCGGTTCGGCGGCACCAACGTGCGCGTGTTCGGCTCGGTCGCGCGGGGCACCGCCACAGAGACATCCGACGTCGACCTGCTGATCGACGTCCCAGCCGGCACCGGGCTGATCCGGGTCGAGCAGATCGCCGAAGCCGTCGCCGAAGTGATCCCCTGGCCGGTCGACGTCGTCACCACCGGCGCGGCACGCCGACGCATGGCCCACATCCTCGACGAGGCAGTCCCACTGTGAACGACGACCGGCGCCGCCTCGACGACATCCTGGCAGCCGTCGCCGACTCCGGCCTGATCGTGGAACACGGACGCGAAACGTTCAACGCTGATCCGCTCGCCGTTCGAGCAGCAAAGAACATCGTCACCGAGATCGGCGAAGCGACCAAGTCCTTGTCGCCTGCCACGACCGACGCGATCGCCGAGGTGCCATGGCGGGCGATCGCCGGCATGCGGGATCGGACGATCCATCGCTACCCCGAGGTCGACCTGGACGTGTTGTGGGACACCCTCGCATTCGACCTCCCCGAACTCGCCGACCAGATCCGACGGCACCTCGACCGCACCGCCGGCTGAGTGCGCAGCCGGAACCTCACCCGGCCGGTCGATCGCCTGGGGGAGTTGCGCGTCGACCAGGGATCGCACACGCCCGAGATGCGATCACCACGCCCGAGAGCCTGAGTGGCCAGAACCCCTGCAATTGCAGGGATCTGGGCTACTCGATGCGCAGGCCGGAGATCGCCCGGGAGATCACCAGCTGCTGGATCTGCTCGGTGCCCTCGAAGATGTCGAAGATCTTGGCGTCGCGGTGCCAGCGCTCGACGGGGTACTCACGGGTGTAGCCGTAGCCGCCGAGGATCTGGATCGCCCGCTCGGTGACCCACACAGCGGTCCGGCCCGCCATCAGCTTCGACATCGAACCCTCGGCGTTCTTGTAGCCGCCGCCGTTGCGTGACAGCCACGCGGCGCGGTGCACCATGAGCCGGGCTGCGTCGATCTGGGTCGCCATGTCGGCGAGCATGAACGCGATCGACTGGTTCATGATGATCGGCTTGCCGAACGCGTGGCGCTCCTGGGCGTACTGCAGCGAGTACTCGTACGCGGCACGGGCGACGCCGATCGCCTGGGCACCGACCGCTGGACGGGTCGCCTCGAAGGTCGCCATGGCAGGCTGCTTGCCCGAGGAGACCTGCGGGTTCTTCTGCGCCTCGCGGGCACGGGCGAGCTTCTCGTCGAGCTTCTCCTTGCCGCCGAGCAGGCAGCTGCCAGGCACCCGCACGTCGTCGAGGACGACCTCGGAGGTGTGGCTCGCGCGGATCCCGTGCTTCTTGTACTTCTGGCCCATCGACAACCCCGGCGTGTTCGGCGGGACGATGAAGCTCGCCTGACCACGACCCTTCAGCTCGGGCTCGACCGCGGCCACCACGACGTGGACGTCCGCGATGCCGCCGTTGGTGATCCACGCCTTGGTGCCGTTGATCACCCACTCGTCCTTCGCCTCGTCGTACACGGCCCGCGTCCGCAGCGACGACACGTCGGATCCGGCGTCGGGTTCCGAGACGCAGAAGGCGCCGAGGCCGATCTTGTCGGGCGTGCCGTAGCACTGCGGCACCCACTCGAAGACCTGCTCGGGTGTGCCGTTGCCGGCGATGCCCGCGGCGGCGAGACCGGTGCCCATGATCGCCAGGCCGATGCCGGCGTCGCCCCAGAACATCTCCTCGATCGCGACCGGCATGGTCAGCCCGGTCGGGTCCGCCATCATCGCCTGGGCCATGAAGTCGATGGAGTACAGACCGATCTTGGCGGCCTCCTCGACGATCGGCCAGGGGAACTCCTCGCGCTCGTCCCACTCCTCGGCCGCCGGACGGATGACGTTCTCGGCGAAGTCGTGGACCCAGCTCTGGATCTGCAGCTGATCCTCGTTCAACTCGAGGGAGAAGTTGCCGCTCATGGTGACCGTCCTGTGGTTCGTCGACCGATGTTACCGACGGGTATGTTACCGATCGGTAACCGTCAGGGCAACGTCCTGTCAGGCGCGGCGGACCAGGGTGCCGGTCGAGGAGTCCTCGACCACCCAACCGAGCGCCACGAGCTGGTCCCGCAGGGTGTCCGCTGTCCCCCAGTCCCGTTCCGCCCTGGCCCGGTCGCGGGCGCGGGCCAGCTCCGCGACATCATCGGGCACGATGTCGGCACTGGCGTCGCGCAGGTCCAGACCCAACGCGTGCAGCATCGACAACCACGACGCGACGAGCGGCGCAGCGCCAGCGAGGTCACCGGCGTCGAGCAGCGTGTTGATCCGGGTCACCAGGCCGAACACGATCGCCATCGCCTGCGGGGTGCCGAGATCGTCGTCCATGACCGCGCGGAAGTCGTCGAGGACGGCCCCGTCGGGTTCGACGTCGACCACACCCACAGCAGCGACGCGCCGGGCGAGTGCGTCGAGTCGGTCGAGCGCCGCTTCGGCCTCGGTCACCGTGGCGGTCGTGACCTCGACCGGTGAGCGGTAGTGCGCCTGGAGCACGAGCAACCGGTAGGCGCGGGGATCGTGGGAGTCGAGGAGGTCGACGAGGTTCGTGAAGTTGCCGAGCGACTTCGACATCTTCTCGCCACCCACCTCGACGAAGCCGTTGTGGACCCACCGGCGAGCGAACTCGCGACCGGTCGCCACCGCCTGAGCGCGCTCGTTCTCGTGGTGCGGGAACGCCAGGTCCATCCCCCCACCGTGGATGTCGAAGTCCTCGCCCAGCAGGTCCAGGCTCATCACCACGCACTCGGTGTGCCAGCCGGGCCGTCCGTCACCCCACGGTGCCGGCCACGACGGTTCGCCGGGCTTGGCGAACTTCCACAGCACGAAGTCCGCAGGGCTGCGCTTCTCCGACCCGCCGACGATCGATCGCTCACCACCACCCACGACGAGGTCGTCGATCGACTGGTGCGCCAACAGGCCGTAGCCGGGCACCGCAGCGACGTCGAGGTAGACACCCTCGGAGGTCACATATGCCTTGTCCTGGTCGACGAGGTCCGCCACGAACGCGATCATCTCCATGACGTACTCCGTCGCGTGCGGCGTGTGGTCCGGCCGCCGGACGCCCATCGCGTCCATGGCGGACCACCAGACGGCCTCGCATTCGGCGGTGATCTCCTGCCAGGGCCGACCCTCACGTTCGGCCCGGTTCAGGATCTTGTCGTCGATGTCGGTGATGTTCGAGACGTAGGTGACGTCGAAACCGGACCACTCCAGATACCGTCGAAGCACGTCGAAGACCAGGGAGAACCGTCCGTGACCGAGGTGGGGCGGCCCGTACACGGTGGGCCCGCACACGTACATCGACACCCTCCCGGGCTCCCGGGGGTCGAGGGGGAGCGCCTGTCCCGCCGCGGTGTCGTGCAGTCGGATCATGGCGGCCCAGACTACCGGTGGCCGTCAGCGATCCAGGTGGTGTCGGTTCTCCTCGCGCTGGTCGTCCCGACGTCGATCGCAGCGGTCACCGCGGTCCGCCTGGGGCTCCACGGACCCGCTCTGGTCACGGTGATCATCGCCGGCACCACGGTGTCCGCCGCCCTCGCGATCGTCGTCGTGGTCCGGTCGCTGCGAACCTCCGTCGTCGAGCCGCTCACCACGATGGCGGTCACCGGACGTCTCGCCGCCGAAGACGCCGACGAACGGGTCCGGGCGCTCCAGGCCGGCATCGAGATGCGCGACCGCTTCGACCGAGCGGTCGCGACCGTCGACTCCGAAGCCGCGCTGCTGCGCCTCACGGTACGTGCGGCAACCGACCTGTTCATCGACCACGACGTCTCGTTGCTGCTGTCGCTGCCCGACGAGCCACGGGTCGCGTGGTCGGTCCGGATGGTCGACGACGAGCTCCTCCCCGCCGAACCGCTGCCGGGCCGGCCGGGGTGTGCAGCGCTCGCCACGGGCCGGACGTCGATGACGGAATCCGTCGCCGAGCTCGGAGCCTGCGCTCACCTCGACCCGTCCTCCACCGGCGACGACGTGTCGGCCCTCTGCATCCCGCTGCGCCTCGGCGAACGCACCCTCGGCGCCATCAGCGTCGTCGGGCCACCCGGTGAGCGTCCGGACGCGGACCGCGTCGCGACGCTCGAGCACCTCGTCGCCACCACCGGCGACCGACTGGCCCGCCTGCGACGACGCAAGGGACCCTCGCGGCCGGGACCGACCGACCCGGTGACCGGGCTCCCCACCACGCCGGCGCTGCGGGCACGCATCACCGAGCTCGTCCGTTCCCACGTGCCGGTCTGCGTCGCTGTGGTGCACGTCGACGGGACCGAGGAGTACAAGCGCGCCAACGGTCCCGGCGGCTGGGACGGCGCGATGCAGCTCATCGGTGACACGACCGTCGGGACCCTGCGCCCCGACGACGTCGTGTGCCGCCTCGACGCGGACCGGATCGCCGCGGTGCTCGCCGGCTGCAGCACAGCCCAGGCCGCCGCAGCGCTCGAACGCGTCCGCGAGTCACTGGTGCTCGCGTTGACCGTCACCGGCGTTGCGCACTTCACGTGCTCGATCGGGCTCGTCGACGGAGCGAAGGGGACCTCGATCGACGACATCCTCCGCCTCGCCGACGCTGCCGGCGAGGTCGCTCTGCTCCAGGGAGGCAATCGGGTCGTCGTCGCCGACGCATCGGTCATCTGAGCAGGACAGCCACCCGAGCAGGACAGTCACCTGAACAGGACGGTCAGCCGAGCGGGTCGGCGGGCTCCCGACCGTCGACGATCCTGCGGGCGCGGTCGAGCGCCCCGAGGGCGACCTCCGGTTGCGGCATCACCCAGAACCTCCCCGTACCGAGCGCCTCGACGAGAGCGTCGGCGACCGTCTCCGGCGACGCTCCTGCATCAACGTCGGCCCGGACCCGGTCGGCGACCTGCCGGGCGACCGGCGACAGGTGCTCCTCGGCGACTCCCGCCACAGCGAGCGAGTTGGGCGTCAGCGACGTGGCGACGTTGCCGGGGCACACGACCGACGCCCGGATGCCCGGAACGGCCCGGGCGAGCTCGTGACGCACCGACTCCATCAGACCGACCACGGCGTGCTTGGTCGACACGTACGCGGACAGTCCCGGCGGCGAGACCAGGCCGGCGCCCGACGCGACCCCGACCACGTGACCGACGCCGCGGGGGACCATGACGGCGAGCGCCGCCCGGATCCCGTGCACGACCCCCCAG
>CAYSCB010000085.1:2007-10222 GCA_964429335.1 uncultured Aquihabitans sp. | reverse complement strand
CCCGAACGCGACGGGCCCACGACCCGGTCCGCTCGGACCGTCGTGGCTGACGGCCCCCAGCACCTCGGCGACGTTGCCGATGTGGTCCGGCCAGGGGGCGGGCAGCTCGATCCGGATCGCCTCGCCGGTGCCCCACAACGTCCGCTGCGGTGAAGCGAACACGACGGCGTCGGAGCCGGCTGCGGGCAGCTCCTCGGTCGGCTCGCCGGGCTCGGTGACCGCGGCGGGTGTCCGGGAGTCGGTCATCGCCGATCGCGGGTGGCGGTGATGAGCTGAGCGATGCCGCCCGACAGCAGGATCCGTTCGACGTCGTGGAACCCGGCGTGTTCGACCATCGCGATCAGCTCGTCGGGTTCGGGCAGGTAGGCGACCGAGCGGGGAAGGTACGCGTACGCGTCACCGTCGGACAGCACGCGCCCGATGAGCGGGACGACCTTGCCGAAGTACACCCGGTGGCCGAAGCGCATGAGGCGGTTCGGTGGCTCGGCGACCTCGACGACCGCCAGGCGACCGTCGTCGCGCAGCACCCGACCCAGTTCGGCGAGCGTCGCTGCGAGGTCGGTGAAGTTGCGCAGCGCGAACCCGCAGGTCGCTCCGTCGAGGCGGGCGTCGGGCAGCGGGAGCGTGCACCCGTCGGCCTGGACCCGTGGGAACGGCTCCGGTGCGGCCGCCAGCATCCCGAAGCTGAGGTCCGCCCCGATCGGCGTGATCCCACGGTCGGCCAGGTCCCGTGCCAGGTCACCGGTGCCGCTCGCCAGGTCCAGCACCGTCGAGCCGGCGGCCAGCCCGAGTGCCTGGATCGTCCGTCGACGCCAACCCACGTCCATGCGGAACGTCATGACCCGGTTCACGAGGTCGTAGCGGGGTGCGATCACGTCGAACATCGCACGCACCGAAGCGGTCTTCGCCTCGCCGGTCGGCAGCGGTTCGCTCCGACGGGGGACGACTGCTCCGGACGAGCCGGGCTTCGGGCCGGTCACAGCGTGAGGATCCCGCGTCGCGCCAACGCTGCCCGGGCGGCGTGGGCGCTCGTAAACAGCTCCGCCTCCCAGCCGATCGCACGTGCACCCTCGACGTTCGGCGGGCTGTCGTCGAAGAACAACGCCTGGTCGGAGCTGAACCCGAAGCGGGCCTCGCAGCGGCGGAAGATCACCTCGTCGGGCTTGCAGGTCCCCTCCTCGCCGGAGATCATGACGCCCTCCAACCTGCCGAGCGCCGGGTAGGCATCGGTGATCCCCGCCCAGGTGATGGCGGACCAGTTCGCCAGACCGACGCAGCGCACACCTGCGTCGAGGAGCTCGTCGATCAGCGCGACGGTCGCCTCGTCGGCCGGGCCGAGGCTGTGGCGGAAGTGCTCGACGTAGCCGTCGACGACCCAGCCGTGGCCCGGGTGGCGTGCCTCTACGACCCGTCGGACCTCCTCGATCGTGTCGCCCCGGTCGAGGTGCAGGTTCGTCGCGAGGTCGAACACCTCGTTCGAGATGCGCTCGACCTCTGCGTCGTCGTCGACGAAGCGCGCGAGCGCACCGCGGCGGTCCCACGGGATGATGACGTTGCCGAGGTCCCACACGACGACGGGTGCCCCCACGCTCATGACGCGCTCTCCCTCATGACGCGCTCTCCCTCATGGCGGCGAGTGCCTGCTCCCGCGCCCAGCGGTAGTCGGCCTTGCCCGACGGTGAGCGTTGCAGCTCGTCACGGCGCACGATCGCCTTGGGCAGCTTGTAGCGGGCGATGTGGCGGGCGGCCTCGGCGAGGATCTCGTCGTCGGTCACCTCGCCGCCGGTGACCGCTACCACGGCGACGACCTCGCTGCCCCAGCGGGCCGACGGCCGAGCGGCGACGACGCAGTCCCGGACACCGGGATGGTGGAGGACGGCCTGTTCGACCTCCTCGGCGAAGATCTTCTCGCCGCCGGAGTTGATCGTCGCCGAGTCACGTCCGGCGAGCTCGAGGTGGCCGTCCGCCGACAGCCGGGCCCGGTCGCCGGGCACCGCGAACCGGACCCCGTCGATCACCGGGAACGTGCGAGCGGTCTTGTCGGCGTCGCCGAGGTAGCCGAGCGGCACACGACCGGTCTGACCCAACCAGCCGAGCTCCTCGTGCCCCGCGGGCAGCACCGCGTCGAGCCCCTCGGAGAGGATGCACATGCCCGGTCCGGGCTGGAAGTCACCGGTCGACGGCTCCTGGCCGGCGGTCGTCAGCTGCGTTGCCTGCTGGCCGGTCTCCGAGGCGCCGAGGCCGTCCATCACGATGATCGACGGCAACGCCCGCAACAGGCGCTGCTTCACACCCGGCGACAGCGCTGCGCCGCCCGAGGCGATCGCCAGGAGCGACGACAGGTCGTGGGTGCCCTCGGTGACGGCGGACTCGATCGCCTCGGCGAGCGGTCGGCCGAACGCGTCGCCGACGATGAGCACCACGTTGACGTCCTCGGCGTCCACGGTCGAGAGGAGGTCGACGACGTCGAGCCGGTCGGTCACCGACGGCAGCACGACCGTGTTGCCGTTGGTGAAGAAGTTGAACGCGACCCAGTGCGCGGCACCGTGCATGAACGGCGGACCGGGGAGCAGCTTCATGCCGCCGGGAACGGCGTTGTCGGCGAGCTGGTCGTAGGACGCCCACTCGGCCTGGTCGGTGTTGCGTCGGCCTCCCATGGCGGTCACGAAGATGTCCGCCTGTCGCCACAGCACGCCCTTGGGCATGCCGGTGGTCCCTCCCGTGTACAGGATGTAGAGGTCGTCGGGTGACCACGACGCGACGAGGTCCTCGGGCAGCTCGGTCGGTTCGGCGGCGACGACGTCGCCGTACCACTCTGCTCCGGGGAGCAGCTCGTTGCCGGACGGATCGGGCACCTGCAGGAGGACGTCCAGGCCGTCGATGCGGTCACGGACGGCGGCGAGCGTCGGCGCGAAGGCCGAGTGGTAGACGATGCCGCGTGCACCCGCGTCGCGGAGCAGGTACTCGAGCTCCTCGGCGACGTAGCGGTAGTTCACGTTGAACGGAGCGACGCGCGCCTTGTACGCCCCGAGCATCCCCTCGAGGTACTCGGCGCCGTTGTGGAGGTAGAGCGCGAGGTGGTCCTGGCCGGACTCGTGCGACGCGAGCCGGTCCCGCTCGACGACGGTGCCGAGCCCACGGCTGCGCAGCGCGTTCGCGAGCTGACGGGTGCGGTCGCCGACCTGCCGGTAGCTGCGACGCTCGACGGTGCCGTCGGCCCGCATGCCGACGATGCAGTCGCGTTCCGCCGCCCGCTGTTCGACGGCGGTGTGCACCGCGGCGAGGTTGAACTCCGTCTGGCCCACCGGGCCGATCGTAGGGCGTTCCCCGCGGGCCCAGGAACTGCCCGCGCGGCAGCGCTCAGCAGGCGGTGCCGGCCGCGGGGACGGTGCCATCGGTCAGGTACCGATCGACGATCCGCGTGACGCAGCGGTTCGAGCCGTAGGCGGTGTGACCGTCGCGGTCGACGGTCACCAGCACCCCGGAGCGCAGGCGCCCGGCGACGGCCCTGGCGTTGGCGATCGGCGTGGCGGGATCGCCGGTGTTGCCGATCACGAGGATCGGTGGTGCGCCGTCCGCAGTGATCGCAGGACCTGTCGCAGCGGCCTTCACCGGCCAGGTCGCGCATGGCAGCAGCTCGTTGGCGACGGTCCCGCCGAAGCGCGGTGATCGCTTCCGTGCGGCGTCCGCGAACCGGTTCCACGCCGCCGGGGTCGACGGCGGCTGCGAATCGCTGCAGACCACACCCGCGTACACCCCGTAGCCGCCGAGGTCGTGGTAGGAGTCCGCCAGCGACCGCAGGAGGCTGCCGTCGCCGGCGAGACCGGCAGCGATCGCCGGGCCGAGCTGCTGCCACCCCTGGTTCCGGTACGCGACGTAGGTGGCGGCCACGGCGAGCTCCGCGGGCCCGACCGTCGCACCGGATCGCGTCGGCAGCCGCCGCCGCCGTTCCACCCGTTCGTGCAGACGGTCGTAGGCCGCGGCGAGATCGGCGACGCCGCACACCGATCGGCCTGCCCGAGCGCACCGCTCGACGTTGCGGTCGAACGCGGCGTCGAAGCCGTCGATCTGCCCCATCAGGAACGCGGTGAACGACAGGGACGGGTCGACGACGCCGTCGAGGACCATGGTGCGGATCTGCTGCGGGAACATCTCGGCGTAGGTCTGGCCGATCTGCGTCCCGTAGGAGAACCCCACGTAGTTGAGCGGCCCGTCGCCGAGCGCCCGACGGATGGCTTCGAGGTCGCGGGCGACGTCCATCGTCGAGATGTGGACGAGCAGCTTCGCGTCGGTGCGGGCGCAGTCCGACGACACCTGCTCGGCCAGCGCGTCGAGCCGCGCCTGCTCCTCGGGGGTGTCCGGGTCCGGGTCCGCTTCGAGGAACTCGGGAGCGGTCGTCGCTGCGCAGGTGACCGGGTTCGAGTCGCCGACCCCGCGGGGGTCCCAGCTCACCTGGTCGAACCGCTCTGCGACCGCCGCGTCGAACGGGGAGGAGCTGATGAAGGCCACGCCCGAGCCTCCGGGGCCACCCGGGTTCGTGACGACGCTGCCGATCCTGCGGCCCGGCCCACCGGTCGCGGGCTTGCGCGCCAGGGCGAGGCCGATCGACGCACCGGACGGCTCGGACCAGTCGAGCGGGACCTGCAGCGTGGCGCACTCGGTGCCCTGGTCGTCGGCGCAGATGTGCCAGTCGAGCGGTCCGGGACGCCAGTCGTCGGGGATGCCGGCGGGCCGGACGGCCTGCGCGGCGACCGGGGATTCGACCGTGGTCGACGTGGGTGGCGCGGCGCGTCCGGCGTCGTGGGATCCGCACGCCCCGAGGAGGATCGCGATCGCGAGCAGGACCGCCGGAGCTGCGCGCCGGCGATCACGAGGTTCGGGCACCGGTCCACTGTAGGAGCGGCACCGATCCACTCCTGCTCGCCCCGCACCCGGGTCGTAGGCTCACGTCGATGATCTTCGGTGTGTTCGTGCCGCAGGGCTGGCGGGGGGAGCTGGCGGGCGTCGGTGATCCCGCCGAGCAGTGGGCGTTGACGCTTCGGACCGCACGGTTGGCCGAGGAGCTCGGCTTCGACTCGCTGTGGGTGTACGACCACGTTCACAACGTGCCGGTCCCGAGCAACGAGACCGTCTTCGAGTGCTGGACGACCGTCGCCGCCCTCGCAGCGTCGACCTCGCGGATCCGCCTCGGTCAGATGGTGAGCTGCGTCGCGTACCGCAACCCGGCGCTGCTCGCGAAGATCGCCTCGACCGTCGACGTCATCTCCGGTGGACGCCTCGAGCTGGGCCTCGGTGCCGGCTGGTACGACCAGGAGTTCCAGGCGTACGGCTTCGAGTTCCCGCCGGCGAAGGAGCGCATCGGGCTCCTCGCGGAGACCGTCGAGGTGCTGGAGCGCATGTGGTCCGACGCGGAGACCACCTACGACGGCCGCTACGTGAAGCTGGACCGTGCGCAGTGCGACCCGAAGCCGCTGCAGGACCCGCACCCACCGGTGTGGATCGGCGGCGGCGGCGAGCAGCTCACCCTCCGGGTGGTCGCCCGGCACGCTGACCGGTCGAACTTCGGTGGGAACCCGCAGGAGTGGGCCCACAAGCGTGACGTGCTGCGCAGCCACTGCGCCGCGATCGGCCGGGACCCCGACGAGATCACGATGACCTGGTCACCGGAGGTGCACATCCGTGAGACCGAACAGGAGATCCTCGACGACGGCAGCCGCAGCCTGTGGGGCGAGGAGTTCGGGTCCTGGCGTGCCGGCAACCTCGTCGGCACGCCCGAGCAGGTCTGCGAGAAGCTCGCCACCTACCAGGACCTCGGCTGCGGCGGGGTCGTGCCCTGGTGTGCCGACTACCCCGACGACACGACCCTGCGGCTGTTCGCCGGGGTCATGTCGGAGTTCGTCACTCCGCGTAGCGGAAGATGATCTCGGCGACGCAGGAGGGCTTGGGGGCGCCCTCGACCTCGAAGGTGAACGTCATCGAGATCTGGGACCAGCCACCGTCGAGGTCCTCGATCGCGTCGAGCGTGGCGCCGAGGCGCAGGTTCGATCCGACCGGCACCGGCGACGGGAACCGCACCTTGGCGCAGCCGTAGTTGACGCCCATCCTGATGCCGTCGACACGCAGGATCTGCGGGAACAGCACCGGCCCGAGCGACAGGGTCAGGTAGCCGTGTGCGATCGGCCCACCGAACGGCGACTCGGCGGTCGCCCGTTCCACATCGACGTGGATCCACTGGTGGTCACCGGTGGCATCAGCGAAGGTGTTCACCCGCTCCTGGGTGATCTCGAGCCAGTCGGAGTAGCCGAGGTGGGTGCCCACCAGCTCCTTGAGTCCTGCGATGCCGTTGACGGTCGTGGCCATTGCGGCATCTTGTCAGCGCGCCGCGCGGATCGGCCAGCCCGGTCAGCGCCGGCCGGATCAGTGGAACCAGATCCGCTGGTGCTCGCGGGACTGCTGGTGCAACAGCAGCGCGATGAGCGCGTACACGAAGATGGCGCTGATGATGTCGCCGGGCACGAGGATGAACCTGAGGTTCCGCACGATCGACGCCCCCGAGATCACGACGATCACGAGGCGCACCGCGATCGGCAGGAACGCGGCGACCACCGCCACCTGGTAGCCGCGCTTGAGCTCGTTGGCGATGCCGTAGGCGCCGAAGACGTTCGCGCCGAGGGTTCCGAGGAGGAGTGCTGCGCCGATCGCCGAGCCCATGACGCCGCCGGTGAGCACGGCGAACAGGGCCCAGAAGGCGTTGAAGTAGAGCAGCCACTGGCTGATGACCAGCGTCTGGGGCAGACGCGGGTTGTACCAGCGCCGTTCGAGGGGGGACGACATGGCCGACAGTCTGGCTGACCGCATCGCCGGTGTCGTGCTCGCCGCTGGCGCGGGGACACGGTTGCGTCCGCTGACCGATCTGTGCCCGAAGCCGCTGTGCCCGCTCGGCGGCTCGACGCTGCTCGACCGTGCGATCGACCAGGTCGAAGCAGCCGTCGGGGTGCCGGTCGCGGTCAACGTGCACCACGGCCGGGATGCGATGCTCGCCCACCTCGCGGGGCGTGACGACGTCCACGTGTCGGTCGAGGAATCCGAGGCGCTCGGCACCGCGGGCGCCGTCGCCGCGCTGGCCGGCTGGCTCGACGGTCGGGCGGCGCTGGTGGTGAACGCCGACACGGTGCACGGTGAGGACCTCGCCGCGTTCGTGGCGGGCTGGGACGGTGAGCGTGTCCGGGTGCTGATGACGGGGGAGGGGCCGTTCGGCCCGCGCAGCGGTGTGGTCGCGTCGATCGTGCCGTGGCCCGACGTGACGCGGCTGCCCGCGGTGCCGTCGGGGTTGTGGGAGGTGCTGTGGCGCCCGGCGCTCGAGGAGGGTCGTCTCGAGTGGGTGCACGCGCTCGGGACCGTCATCGACTGCGCCACGGTGTCGGCCTACGTGCTCGCGAACCGCTACCTCGCCGAGGGTCGGATCTCCACCGCTGCGCTCTGATGGCCGGCACCGCTCTGTTGAGCGGCACCGCGCTGCTGAGCGGCACGGAGCTGGCCGCACGCGGCGTCGATGTCTGAGCCGCGGGTGTCGCGGATCGTGACGTTCACCCCCCGCCGGCGGAGGTCGTCCGCGAACGCGTGGACCCGGTTGCGTGAGGACCCGCGCACCGCGTAGCCGGGCGTCGGGTTGAGCGGGATGAGGTTCACGTGCGCGCGGAGGTCGTTCGCGATGGCTGCCAGGCGGGCGGAATCCTCGAAGCGGTCGTTCACGTCCGCGATCAGCGCCCACTCGAAGCTGAGCCGGCGACGGGTGCGCGTCACGTAGTCGCGGCACGCCTCGACGAGGGCGTCGAGCGGGTAGCGGCGGTTGATCGGCACCAGCTCGTCGCGCAGCTCGTCGTCCGCGGCGTGCAGCGACACCGCCAGGTTCACCGGCAGGTCCGCCACCGCCAGGCGACGGATCCCGGGGACGAGACCGACCGTCGAGATCGTGAGGTGACGTGCGCCGATGCCGACGTCGTCGTGCAGGCGGTGCACCGCCGCCCACGTGCGGTCGTAGTTCGCGAGCGGTTCGCCCATGCCCATGAACACGACGTTCGAGATCCGCCGGCCACCCGCGGTGCTGTCACGGGCCGTGCGTCGGGCGCGCACGACCTGTTCGACGATCTCGCCGGTCGAGAGGTGGCGTTCGAAGCCCGCCTGGCCGGTCGCGCAGAACGAGCAGCCCATCGCG
>CAYSCB010000085.1:0-1907 GCA_964429335.1 uncultured Aquihabitans sp. | reverse complement strand
GAGGTGGCGTTCGAAGCCCGCCTGGCCGGTCGCGCAGAACGAGCAGCCCATCGCGCAGCCGGCCTGTGTGGACACGCACACCGTCGAGCGGTCCTCGTAGTGCATGAGCACGGTCTCGATGCGCCCGCCGTCGCCGAGTGCCCAGAGGAACTTCGTCGTCGCGCCGTCGTCGGTGACCGCTCGGGTCACCTCGACCAGCGCGGACGGGAGCTCCTGTGCGAGTCGTTCCCGCAGCGCCGCTGGCACGTTGGTCATCTCGGCGGGGTCCCGGCCCTGGCGGTACAGGCCGTCCCACACCTGTTCGACGCGGTAGGCGGGTTCGCCTGCCAGCAGAGCCTCCAACTCGGTGCGGCCGATGTCGTAGCGCGTCGGCCGGTCGGTCATGGCAACGTGTACGCCGCGTTCGAGTGGTGCACGACGAAGCCGAGGTGCTCGTAGAGCCGGATCGCCGGGGTGTTGACCGCCTCGACGTACAGCATCGCGGTCGTGATGCCCCGTGCGCTCAGGTGGTCGAGCCCCGCTACGGTGAGCGAGCGGCCGAGACCGGTGCCCGCGGTCGACAGGTCCGCGGCGATCACGAAGATCTCGCCCATCACGGGATCGGATCCGTCCGGCGACGGCGGATGCTCACGTGTCCAGCAGAACCCGTCGATCGGACCGTCGGCGCCGTCGTGGACGAGGAACCCGTCGGTGTGGACCCACGACTCGGCAAGCCGTGCGGCGAGCTGTGCGCGGTCCCAGCCGCCCTGGTCCGGGTGCCAGCGGAACGCCCGGTTGTTGACCGCGAGCCACGCGTCGTCGTCGACGCCGGGGACGAACGGCCGGGTCGTGATCGGCGTCGTCGCCCGGCGCACATCGTCCTCGAGGGGGAGCCGGCGGCGCATCTGGTGCAGCAGGCGGACGAGGTGACGGCCGACTGCGCGCATCGACGCGTCGATCTCAGCCGTCACCGGCGACACCCACTCCATGCGACGAGTCTGCCATCCCCCCGATCCACCGGAACATAGGGGTCGCTTTCGACACATCCTGTCGATTCGGCGCCCCAGATCGCGTGCTCCGAAAACGGGGGTCGTAGGCGACAAGGTGTGTCGATTCGGCGCCCCAGATCCCGTGGATCGAGCGGTACGCTGCCGCGATGGGCCGGCCGAGGACACCGAAGGGCCGCGCCCGGGTGACCAACGAGCGGCTCGCGCTGGAGTACCCCGACGCGGTCTGCGAGCTCGACCACCGCAACGCCTACGAGCTGCTCGCCGCCACCATCCTGTCCGCGCAGAGCACCGACGCCCGGGTCAACATCGTCACCCCTGCGCTGTTCGCCCGCTACCCGACGCCGCAGGCGCTTGCTGAGGCCGACCCGGCGGAGCTCGAGGAGATCATCCACTCGACGGGGTTCTTCCGCGCCAAGGCCCGCAGCCTCATCGGCATGGCGAACGCGCTCGTGGACCGCTTCGGCGGTGAGGTGCCCGGTCCGATGGCCGACCTGGTGACGATCCCGGGCGTCGGTCGCAAGACCGCCAACGTCGTGCGCAGCGTCGCGCTCGACCTGCCGGGCCTCCCCGTCGACACCCACGTGCTGCGCGTGTCACGCCGGCTGGGCCTCACCGACGAGCTCGACGACGTCGCCGCGAAGGATGCCGTCAAGGTCGAGATGCTCCTCAACCCGATGGTGCCGCGGAGCGAGCGAGGGATGTTCAGCCTGCGGTTGATCCTGCACGGTCGACGTGTCTGCTTCGCCCGCAGACCACGCTGCGATCTCTGCGTGCTCGCGGACTTCTGCCCGTCGGCGGGAACCTTCGGCTGAGGCCGCGCCAGGGCCGTGGACAGCACCGGAGCGGTGTGCTGAACTGACGGTCACCAGGTTCCCGCCACCTGGTATCGGCGACCAGTGGGCTCCCGCCGCCCGGGTC
>CAYSCB010000084.1:0-10231 GCA_964429335.1 uncultured Aquihabitans sp. | reverse complement strand
ACGGCGGCCAGGAGGTCACCGTCCGCGAGCTCCCGCTGCGCGAGCACATCGACGTGCCGGTCCGCGAGCAGCTCATCGTCGAGCTCTACTCCAAGTAGTCGGTCCCGCCCTCACCGGTCGGACCACCCGACGCAACTTCGTCAACGATCACCCGCCACAGTCCCGAGGTACGCATCAGATGCTCGTCATCCAACGCCCCACCGTGGAGGCCATCGACGAGGAGGAGGCCAACCGCCAGCGGTTTGCCATCAGCCCGTTGGAGCCCGGCTTCGGCCACACGCTCGGCAACTCCCTGCGCCGCACCCTGCTGTCGTCCATCCCGGGCGCTGCGATCACCGAGGTCCGCTTCGACGAAGCGCTCCACGAGTTCGACACGCTCGCGGGTGTGACCGAGGACGTCACCGACATCATCTTGAACCTCAAGGACGTCGTGCTGTCGTCGGACTCCGAGGACGCGCTCACCCTGCGCCTCGATGTCCGTGGCCCGGCCGAGGTGACCGCCGGTGACATCCAGACGACCTCCGATGTGGAGATCCTCAACCCGGACCTGCACATCGCGACGTTGAACGCCAAGGCGCGGCTCGCCGTCGACCTGACCGTGGACCGGGGCAAGGGCTACCTGTCGGCGCTCGGTCGCAGCTCCACCACCATCGGCGTCATCCCGATCGACGCCATCTTCTCGCCGGTGCGACGGGTCACGTTCTCGGTCGAGCCCACCCGCGTGGAACAGTCGACCAACTTCGACAAGCTGATCCTCGACATCGAGACCGACTCGTCGATGACGCCCCGTGACGCTTTGGCTTCTGCCGGGGCGACGCTGCAGTCGCTCGTCGAGCTCGTCGCCCAGATGTCCGAGGAGCCCGAGGGGCTGCAGCTCAGCGAGGCCGCCACGACGGCCACGACCTCGCCGGACCTCGAGCTGACGATCGAGGAGCTCGACCTGTCCGAACGCCCCCGCAACTGCCTCAAGCGCGCCCAGGTCAACACCGTCGGCGAGCTCCTGCAGAAGTCCGAGGACGACCTGCTCGCCATCACGAACTTCGGGCAGAAGTCGCTCGACGAAGTCATCGAGAAGCTCGACGAGCGCGGCCTGTCGCTGCGCGGTCGGGACTGAACCGGAGCCTGAGACATGCCCGCAACTCCCAAGAAGGGGCGCGCCTTCGGCGGCAGCGCCAAGCACCAGCGTCAGATCATGGCGAACCTCGTTGCGTCGCTCGTCGCCTCGCCGACCGGCATCGTCACGACCGAGGCGAAGGCCAAGGCCGTCCGGCCGATCGCCGAGAAGCTGATCACCAAGGCACGCAAGGGTGGGCTGCACAACCACCGCCAGCTGCTCGCCTACCTGGGTGACCAGGAGATCGTCGCGATCCTCATGGAGGAGATCGGCCCCCGCTACGCGACCCGTCCGGGTGGCTACACGCGGATCCTGAAGCTCGGCAACCGCCAGGGCGACAACGCCCCGATGGCCAAGCTCGAGCTGGTCTGATCGAACCGGTCTGATCGAGCTGGTCTGATCGAACCGTCGCCGACGTCACGCATCCGCCTCGACGTCGCCTATCTCGGCACGGGGTTCCACGGCTTCGCCGAGAACCGTGGGGTCCGGACCGTCGGTGGAGCGCTTCGGTCGGCGCTCGAGCAGGTGCTCGGGGTTCCCGTCGCGCTGACGTGTGCAGGACGGACCGACACCGGTGTGCACGCCCGGGGTCAGGTGGTGTCCTTCGACGTGGCCGACGAGGTGCTCGATCGGCTCGCGGCGCGTGACCGTCGTGGATCGGGCGACGGGTTGCGTCGACTGCGCGACGGCCTGAACGCACTCGTCGGACCGGCCGTGGTGGTGACCGGTGCGGGCGTCGTGGATGCGGGCTTCGACGCACGGTTCTCCGCTCGGAGCCGGACCTACCGCTACACGGTGCTCAACGCCGAGGTGCCCGACCCGTTCCTCGCTGACCGGGCGTGGTGGGTGGACCAGCCGCTCGACATCACGGCGATGGACGACGCGTCCGGCCACCTGGTCGGTGAGCACGACTTCTCGTCGTTCTGCCGTCGCCCGAAGCCGTCGCCGACCGGTGCCGGCGAGACGTCGCCCGCCGCCGGCGAACCGCCGTCGCTCGTGCGACGCGTTCTCGCCGCGGGGTGGTCGACCGCACCCGACGATGCCCGTCTGCTCACGTTCACGATCACCGCCACGGCGTTCTGCCACCAGATGGTCCGCAGCATCACCGGCCTGCTGGTCGACGTCGGACGTGGGCGCCGTGCACCCGGGGACGTCCGCACGGCGCTCGAGGCACGCGATCGTGCGGCTGTCGGCCACCTGGCTCCGCCCCACGGCCTGGTCCTCTGGCACGTCGAGTACTGACCGCCGACGCATCCCGCCGAACTTGTAGGTGGCGGGTCGCCGCAGAGACGGTGGGCGACAAGTTCGCTGGGGGTCGTCGATGTTGTAGGTGGCGGGTCGCCGTAGCGACGGTGGGCTACAAGTTCGCTGGGGGGACGAGCGGGCCGCTTGCGCCTGTGGGTGCCAGCCCATACGCTTGCCGACCGGCCCGGCCGACTGCCGTGTCGCGACCGTCCCGCCCGTCCGGGCCGTTGCGCCCGCAGCGGTGGTCGACGACCCGCCGAGGATCGCAGAACCGAGAGAGTGAGCGCTGTGCGCACGTATTCGCCACGAGCAGACGAGATCGAACGCACCTGGTACGTCGTCGACGCGGAGGGCCTGACCCTCGGTCGCATGGCCACCGAGGTGGCGCGGGTCCTCCGCGGCAAGCACAAGGCCATGTACACGCCGCACATGGACACCGGCGACCACGTCATCATCGTGAACGCCGACAAGGTCGTCCTCACCGCTGGCAAGGCGGCGACGAAGCAGGTGTACCACCACACGGGCTACCCGGGCGGCATCCGCTCGACCACCTACGAGCGCCTGCTCGACGAGCGTCCTGCCGAAGCCGTCCGTCGCACCGTCCGCGGCATGCTCCCGAAGAACCGCCTCGGGCGTCAGATGCTGCGCAAGCTCAAGGTGTACGCCGGGCCGACGCACCCGCACGCGGCGCAGCAGCCCCGTCCCCTGCCCATCGACCACGCCCGGGCGCGGGTCTGACCCCGTCGATCACGGAGAGCCACGAGATGACGACCCCTCTGACCCAGACCACCGGCCGTCGCAAGCGTGCCGTCGCACGCGTCCGTCTGCGTCCCGGCACCGGCGTGATCACGATCAACAAGCGTCCGCTCGAGGACTACTTCCCGAACGCCACGCACCGGATGATCCTCACCGAGCCGCTGCGGGTCACCTCCACCGATGAGACCTACGACGTCGACGCCACGTTGCACGGCGGTGGCGTGACCGGCCAGGCCGGAGCGATCCGCCTCGGCATCGCCCGCTCGCTCATCGAGATCGACCCCGAGCTGCGCCCGGCGCTGAAGCAGGCCGGCTTCCTCTCCCGCGACGCACGCGAGAAGGAGTCGAAGAAGTACGGGCTCAAGAAGGCCCGCAAGGCTCCGCAGTACTCCAAGCGTTGATCCGACCGGCATGACCGTCCGCTTCGGCACCGACGGTGTGCGCGGTCTCGCCAATCGGGACATCACCCCGGAGGTGGCGCTGGCCATCGGTCGGGCCGCGGTCCGTGTGTTCCGGACTCCGTGGGTGGTGATCGGCCGCGACACCCGCCGCTCCGGCACCCTGCTCGAGTCCGCGTTCGCCGCGGGCGTCTGCGCCGAGGGTGCAGACGCCGTGCTCGCAGGGGTCGTGCCGACGCCAGCGGTCGCGTTCGCGGCCGAACGTGACCGGGTCGTCGGCGCAGTCATCTCCGCATCGCACAACGCGTTCGGCGACAACGGGCTCAAGCTGTTCGCCCCCGGCGGCACCAAGCTCACCGACGCCGAGCAGGCGGCGGTCGAAGAGGCGATCGCCGACGCGCTCGCGCTCGACGGTCCGGCGAACGGTGCCGACGCCGTGGCAGCGCCCGTGGGTGCCGACGTTGGAACCGTCGTGGCGGATGCCCAGCTGGCCGAGGACTACGCCGGCTCGATCGAGGGCGTGACCGAGGGTCGACGACTCGACGGGCTCAAGGTCGTGCTCGACTGCGCGAACGGCGCCGTGTCGATGATCGCTCCGGAGGTGCTCGTCGACCTCGGCGCGGAGGTCGTGGTCATGGCTGCGGAGCCCGACGGCACCAACATCAACGAGGCCTGCGGGTCGACCTGGCCGCAGGCGTTGCAGTCGGCGGTGGTGGAGGAGGGTGCTGCGCTCGGACTCGCGTTCGACGGTGACGCGGACCGTCTCGTCGCGGTCGATGAACAGGGTCGCCTCGTCGACGGCGACCAGATCCTGGCGCTGTGCGCGACCGATCTCCGTGACCGCGGCCGGCTCCACGACGACACCGTCGTCGTGACCGTCATGTCGAACCTCGGGTTCCGTCAGGCGATGGACCGGGAGGGGATCGCGGTGATCGAGACGCCCGTCGGTGACCGTCACGTGCTGCAGGCGATGTCCGACGGCGGCTACACGCTCGGTGGTGAGCAGTCCGGTCACCTCGTCTTCGGTCATCTCGGCACCACCGGCGACGGCCTGCTGAGCGGGGTCGTGCTCGCGGACCTCGTGGTCCGCGAAGGCGCGGCGCTCGGCGACCTGGTCGACGCTTCGATGACGAAGCTGCCCCAGGTGCTGCGCAACGTCACGGTCGACACCCCTGTGCCGGACGTGGCCGAGCGGCTCGCGGACGAGATCGCTGCGGTCTCGACCGAGCTCGGTGACCGCGGGCGGGTCCTGCTGCGCCCGTCCGGCACCGAGCCCGTCGTCCGGGTCATGGCGGAGGCGCCGACCGAGGCCGAGGCGGCTGCAGCCGTCGAACGCCTCACCGGTGCCGTCGAGCGTCTCGCCCGCTCCTGAGCGGACCCGCCTCCCGGCGCTCTGTCTCCGCCTCCCGTTGCACTGTCTCCGCCTCCCGTTGCACTGGCTCCGCCTCCCGTTGCTCTGTCCCTGACTTCCGGCGGCGGTCGTCCTGTCGGACATCGGCGGTCGGGTGACCGGTCGGCGGCGGCAGGTGGGTGACCGGGCCGGTTCTCTACACTTGGTCGACCGGTCCGTCAGGGGACGGTCCGGACACGGAGGTGCACCAGGGGTGTGCGGGATCATCGCAGTCGTGAGCCGGCCGTCGCGCCGTCTGCCCACCCCGGCGTCCGAGCTCGTCGCGACGCTCGAAGGCGTCGTGTCGCATCTCCGCGCCGGTGCCGACGACCGCCGTCGACGCCTCGAGGAGACCGCCGAGCGACTGGAGTCCGTGGACGCGTCGCTGCGCGGGGTCCCGGGCCTGCTGAGCCTGCGCGGCGACCGTGACGGTCTCGCCCGGATCGTCGCCCTCACCGACGCGATCACCTCGGACCTGGCCGGGATCGAAGCGGCGCTCGACGACCCCCACACGGCGCCCCCGGCCGATGAGCTCGAGGCGCTCAACGTGGCGCTGCTGCGCTGCAAGGACGCGGCGTGGGCGATCTCCCGTGACCGACTGCGGGCGGCCCGCGAGGTCGACGGGCTCGTCGACACCGCCGCACTCTCCGACGACATCGGCGTCTCCGGCCTGAGCGTCGCGCTCACGCTGCACCAGGCGCTGTCGGCGCTCGACCGCCTCGAGGTCCGCGGCCGTGACTCCGCCGGCCTCGAGGTGCAGCTCACCGGTCACGGCCTCGACCCCGCGGACCCGTCGGTGCGAGCGGCGCTCGAGGAGCGATCCGCACCTGCCTTCACCGACGGGGCGGTCCGGCTCGACGACGGCGTGCTCGTCGTCGTGCACAAGGCGGCCGCCGAGATCGGCGAGCTCGGCGACAACACCGCCGCTCTGCGTCGTGTCATCCGCGACGACGAGCTGCTGCAGCGTGCGTTGCGCTCCCCGACCGTCGACGGCGTCGTGCTCGGCCACACGCGCTGGGCGTCCATCGGCATCATCTCCGAGCCGAACGCCCATCCGCAGAGCTCCGACGAGACCGGCGCGCCGGCGGGTCCGCTCGTGACAGCGGTGCTCAACGGCGACGTCGACAACCACGCGGACCTGATCGCCGAGGACGGCCTGTCGCTCCCCGCCGAGGTGACCACCGATGCCAAGGTGATCCCCGTCCTCGTGAGCCGTGGCCTCGGCGCCGGCCTGTCGGCGCGCGAGGCGTTCCGTGAGGCCGTGGTACGCCTCGAGGGTTCGGTCGCCATCGCCTCGGCGGCCGCCCCGGCGCCGGACCGTCTGCTGCTCGCGCTGCGCGGTAGCGGCCAGGCGCTCTACGTGGGTGTCGCGGAGGACATGTTCATCGTCGCGTCGGAGCCGTACGGGGTCGTCGAGGAGACCTCGACCTATGTCCGCCTCGACGGTGAGACCCCCGCCGATCCCGACAGCCCGGTCGCTTCACGGGGTCAGATCGTCGAGCTCGATGCGACACGTGCGGGGACGCTGGAGGGGATCGGGCGCTGGTCCTACGACGGCACCGAGCTCCCCGTCACCGACGGCGATCTGACCGAGGCGCAGATCACGACCCGTGACATCGACCGAGGCGACTTCCCGCACTTCCTCCTGAAGGAGATCACCGACGCGCCCGGGTCGTTCCGCAAGACGCTTCGGGGCAAGCTCGTCGAGTCCGACGGCCACTACCGCGTCGACGTCGGGGAGGACCCGTTGCCGCCGAGCGTCCGTGACGCGCTCGCGTCAGGTCGCATCGATCGGATCCTGGTCATCGGTCAGGGCACTGCTGCGGTGGCGGGCCAGAGCCTGTCGGAGCACCTGCGTGAGCTGCTGGCTGAGACCGCTGTGCGCGTCGAGGCGCTGCCGGCGACGGAGCTGTCGGGCTTCCGCCTCCGCGCCGACATGTCCGACACGCTCGCGGTTGCGATCAGCCAGTCGGGGACGACGACGGACACGAACCGCACCGTCGACCTGATCCGTGGTCGGGGCGCGCTCGTCGTGTCGATCGTGAACCGGCGCAACTCCGACCTCACCGACAAGTCCGACGGCGTGCTGTACACCTCCGACGGTCGTGACGTGGAGATGAGCGTCGCGTCGACCAAGGCGTTCTACGCGCAGGTCGCCGCCGGTCTGCTCCTCGGCTCGGCGATCTCCGAGCACGTGCCGGGAGGCCGACGGACCGACGACCCTGCGGAGCAGGCGTTGCTCGAGGCGCTCGCCGCGCTGCCCGCTGCGCTGGAGCGGACGTTGTCGACCCGACCGACGATTTCGGAGGCCGCTCGTCGGTTCGCTCCGCAGCGGCGCTACTGGGCGATCGTCGGCAACGGGACGAACCGGATCGCGGCCCGGGAGCTGCGGATCAAGCTGTCGGAGCTCTGCTACAAGTCGATCGCGTGCGACGCCACTGAGGACAAGAAGCACATCGACCTCTCCTCGGAGCCGATGATCCTGGTGAGCGCGGCGGGCCTCGTCGGATCCACGGCGGACGACGTCGCGAAGGAGGTGGCGATCTTCCGGGCGCACAAGGCGGCGCCGATCGTGATCGCATCCGAGAGCGATCGGGCCTTCGAAGCGGCGCTCGCCGTGTTGACCGTCCCCGACACCCACCCGCGCCTCGGGTTCGTGCTCGCCACCATGGTCGGCCACCTGTTCGGCTACGAGGCGGCGCTGGCGATCGACGCGCAGGCGCGACCGCTCCGTGAGGTGCGCGCGTCGATCGACGAGGCCGTGTCCGCCCTCGGCGGTGACCTGCAACGGCTGGCCGACGGTGAGCGCCTGCTGCGCCGTCTGCGTCCGACGATGACCGGACCGGCCACGGCGTTCCTCGACGGGTTGCGCTCGGGTGCCTACGACGGTCACCTCGAAGCTGCCACGGCGGTGCGTGTCGCGGGCCTGTTCCGGTACGCGCTCGGGATCTCGCCGCTCGACGACTACCAGATCGAGTTCGGCAAGGTCGGCACCCCGGGTGTCGTGCTGGAGGACCTGGTCGGCGGGTTGACCGCGGCGATCGAGGAGTTGACCCGACCCGTCGACGCCATCAAGCACCAGGCGAAGACGGTGACGGTCGGCATCAGCCGCTCCGACGAGTCGCTGCTGCGGGTGCCGCTCGTCGATGCCCTGATCCAGGCTGGCTCGCCACGTGACCGCCTCACCTACTCGACGCTGCGCTCGCTCGGCGGGCTCGACCCGGCCGTGGTGGAGGTCGTCGGCTCGACCCGCTATGCCGTCGAACACGGTGACGACCTCGACCGGGCCCGTCTCGTCGTCGTCGACCGGCGGGGGGTGTCGACCGGGATCGCGTCCCGTGTGGACCGAGACCCGCGCCTGCGGGGGACGAAGGCGCTCGTGGCACGGGAGCAGGAGCTGATGGTGGCCCGTGGTCGTGCCGACGGCCGGCTCGTCATCATCGTGCCGGAGACGAAGGACGGCGTGACGACCGGGTTGCAGCTGCTGCACGTCGTGCTCGCCGGCGAGTTGCCCGCGTCGACGGCCCGGGGCGTGATGCAGGACTACCGCCGGCGCTACCAGGCGCTGAAGGACGCGGTCACCGAGACCGAGGACGTGTTCCGCGACGACCTGCTCGAACGTCAGCCGGTCGACGACCTGCTGACGGTGCCGATCCTCGACCTCGCGGACCGCTGGCGCACGTGAGCAACGCGACGGACGGACCGGGGGGTCCGGTCGGGGCAGACGGACCGGGGGGTCCGGTCGGGGCAGACGGACCGGGCGGGACGGTGCTCGGCGTCGGCACCGATCTCGTCGAGGTGTCCCGTCTGAGCGCAGCGCTCGAGCGGACCCCGGCGCTGCTGCACCGGCTGTTCACACCGGCCGAGCAGGCACGCTGCAACCGGAACAAGGATCCGCTGCCGCACCTCGCAGCGCGCTTCGCAGCCAAGGAGGCCGTCATGAAGTCGTTGGGTGCGGGGATGTCGGCGATGGCGTTCACCGACATCGAGGTCGTCTCGGGTGCCGACGGTGCACCCGGCGTCCGCCTGTCCGGTCGTGCCCGCCAGGTGGCGGAGCGTCGGGGGGTGGCGACGGTGCTGGTCTCGCTGACCCACACCGGCGACCTCGCGCAGGCACACGCGGTCGCCTGCACCTGACCCGGCCCGGAGGACTCGCATGGTCCGGGAGTCATGCCAGTCGGGAGGTCATGCAGGTCCGGAGTGATCCCGGCGCACCGTCGCGGCCTCCCGGGGCAGGATGGAGCGATGCTCCCGGTCCTGACCCCGACCCAGATGGCTGCGGTCGACGCCGCGGCGTCCGATCCCGTCGACGTCCTGATCGGTCGTGCCGCTGGCGCGGTGGCCCGTGCGGCCGTCGACGTGATGGGTGGGACCTACGGGCGGCGTGTCGTCGTCGTCGCCGGCCCGGGCAACAACGGCAACGACGGCCGGGTCGCCGCAGCGATGCTCCGACGTCGTGGGGTCCGCACGAGGGTGCACGACGTCAGATCCGCGCCCGCGGTGCTCGAGCGGTCGGACCTGGTGCTCGACGCAGCGTTCGGGACCGGTTTCCGCGGTACCTACGACTTCCCGGACCCGAACGGTGCACCGGTGCTCGCGGTCGACATCCCGTCGGGGATCTCCGGTCTCACGGGGCTCGCTTCGGGCACGCCCGCTCCGGCGGTGGCGACGGTGACCTTCGCTGCGCTGAAGCCGGGCCTCCTCGTCGCCGACGGCCCCGGCCACGCGGGCGAGGTCGTCGTCGCCGACATCGGCCTCGACGTCGATGACAGCGATGTGGTCGGGAGCGCCCGTTGCGGGCTCGTCACCGACGACGACGTCCTCGCGTGGGTGCCGGGTCGTGCCGTCGATGACCACAAGTGGCGTCACGCCGTGCGGGTGGTGGCCGGATCGCCGGGGATGTCCGGCGCGGCCCGGCTCTGCTCCGAAGCGGCGCTGCGCGCCGGCGGTGGCTACGTGCGGCTGACCGTGCCGGGCGATCCCGACCCGTTGACACCGGTCGAGGTGGTGGTCACCGCCGCCGGGCTCGGTGACTGGGCGGAGGTCGTCGCAGCGGATGCCGGTCGGTTCGGCTGCGTGGCGGTCGGGCCGGGACTGGGTCGCGCCGAGGTGACGGCCGGTCAGGTCCTCCGGATGCTCGGTTCGGTCGAGGTCCCGGTCGTGGTCGACGGCGACGGGCTCTGGGCGATCGGTGATGGTGGGGCGATCGGTGATGGTGCCCACGATGGAGCCGTGGCGGCGCTGCGCGGGCGACCCGTCGTCGACGGTCGGCCGGCGGCGACGATCCTCACACCGCACGACGGCGAGTTCGCGCTGCTCACCGGCCAC
>CAYSCB010000083.1:0-10254 GCA_964429335.1 uncultured Aquihabitans sp. | reverse complement strand
CCGAGGTCCGCGTAGAGGGCCTCGCCGCCGGTGACGACGAGGAACACCGAGCCGAGCGACAGGAACCCGTCGAAGCCGTTGCTGGTCAGGTACTCGACCGCGTACAGGGGGTTGATCGCGGTGAAGATGCGCGGCTCGCGCACCGCCTGGCTGACCCCGAGCACGGCCAGCGCCACGAACCAGATCAGCATCACCGGACCGAACAGCTTGCCGACGGTGCCGGTCCCCCGGTTCTGGATGGCGAACAGGGCGATGAGGATCACCACCGCCAACGGCAGCACCCAGGCGCTCAGCGCCGGCAGGGCCACCTCGAGTCCCTCGGTCGCCGACAGCACGGTGATCGCCGGGGTGATGACGCCGTCGCCGTACAGCAGCGCCATTCCGAACAGGCCGAGCAGCAGCAGTACCGCCATCGTCCCGGTGACCTTGCGGGCCGCGTTGTCGCCGACGACCAGGGCGGTCAACGCCAGGATGCCACCCTCGCCGTGGTTGTCGGCCCGCAGGATGAACAGCACGTACTTGATGCTGACGACGAGGATCAGCGACCACAGCACGAGCGAGCAGGCGCCCATCACGTTCGGGCGGTCCACCGGGATTCCGTGGTGCTCGAAGGTCTCGCGCAACGAGTACAGCGGGCTGGTGCCGATGTCACCGAAGACGACGCCGAGGGCACCGACGACGAGCGCGGCACCGCCCGCTCCCACCTTCCCCGGCGGGACACGGTCCGTGTGACGGATGACGGAACTGGACACGTCGCGGGGCCGATCAGTCGCCGACGATGCCGTTCATGCGCGCGAGCGTGCGCAGCATGACCTCGTCGGCACCCCCGCCGATCGACCACAGGCGCGTGTCGCGGAAGAACCGGGCCGGCCAGTTCTCCTCCACGTAGCCCATGCCGCCGTGGTACTGCACCGCCAGGTCTGCCATCCGGCGGGCGAGGCGGGCTGCCTTGAGCTTCGCGACCGTCGCCTGCCGGGTGATGTCGTCGCCGGCCAGCGATGCTGCGACCGCGGCCCAGTTGTGGTGACGCAGCAGGTCCAGATCCGCCGCGACGTCCGCGAGCTCGTACTGCAACGCCTGGTTGGCGAGCAGCGGCGCGCCGAAGGCCACGCGCTCCTTCAGGTAGGCCACGGTCCGTTCGAGCGCGAGCTCGGTCGCTCCGACCATCTGGTACGCCGCGATCATCCGCTCGTTCTGGAACTGCGCCATCTGCTGCTGGAAGCCCCGTCCGACCTCACCGATCGTGTTGGCCACCGGGACGCGCATGTCGTCGAAGGCCAGCTCGGCGGTGTCGGACGCCCGCATGCCGAGCTTGTCCAACTTGCGACTCACCGAGAACCCCGGCGTGGCGGTCGGGACGATCACCTGGCTCATGCCCCGGTAGCCGCCCTCGTCGGATGTGCGGCACAGCAGGCACAGCCAGTCGGCCTGCGTCCCGCTCGTGATCCAGAGCTTGGAGCCGTTGATCACCCACTCGTCGCCGTCACGGACCGCCCGGGTGCGGATGCCGGCGACGTCGGACCCCGCATCCGGCTCGGACACCGCGATGGCTGCCACGTGCTCACCGGCGATCGCCGGTCGCAGGTACTGCTCCTTCAGCTCGTGGGTGCCGAAGCGGTGCAGCGCAGGGGTGGCCATGTCGGTCTGGACGCTGATCGCCATCGACACACCGAGCGACGCGGCACGACCGAGCTCCTCGCCGAGGATCATCGTGAAGACGTGATCGGCACCCCCGCCGCCGTACGCGGGGTCGTACTCGAGGCCCAGCAGTCCGAGGTCCCCGAAGCGGCGGAACAGCTCGTGGGCCGGGAAGTCACCGGTTGCCTCCCACTCATCGGCGTGGGCGTCGATCTCCCTCGTGACGAGGTCACGCACGGTCTGGCGGAACAGTCGGTGTTCCTCGGTCAGTTGGAGCACGGTCTCCCCCGCGTGTTCGCTCGGTCCGGGTCGGGGTCGCCACGTCCGCCGGATGCCCCGACGTGGTCGGGTGAGGCTAACCGACGCGGTGGACCGACCCCGTGGACACGGGATCGGTCGCTCAGGCGAGCTGTGCCTGGCGGTGATCGAGCGACACGTCCGCTTCGCTGCCGAGGTGCAGCAGGCCACGATCGCGGCGGTCGATGGCAGAGATGATGACGTGTTCGAGCATCTGGCTGCTCAGCCCGATCACGCTGACAGCATCAGCCGCTCCGATCTCCAGCAGCCCGTCGATGAGACCCCCGGCAGCGGTCCGCTCGCCACCGTCGGAGGCACCTCCACGGGAGATGCTGCCATGGGGAACGCTGCCACGGGAGACGCTGCCATCGGGAACGCTGGCGTCGGACATGTCGTCGACCACGGCGACGACCGGCACGTCGCCCGCCTGGCGCACGAGCTGACCGACCGCTTCGACCGTGCAGGGTCGGTCCCGGACCACGACGCAGAGGGCGAGGGCCATCCGTCGCTGGTCCGTGGGCCAACGCAGCGGCGTCCGGACGAGGCCCTCCGGACCGACGGTGCCCATGTCGATCCGCATGGACGGCTTGAGCAGGGTCCGCAGGAGCGTGGCGTCGTCGCCGGTGCGGCGCAGGACCAGGACCGGGAGCTTCTCTCCCGAGGCGAGCACCGCAGCGGTGGAGGAGGATTGCCGGCGTACCATGACCTCCCATCGGTCCCATCCGGACCAACATGAGCCATCGCGAGCGCTCCCGCCTGGGTCGTTGAACGGACGCTCAGCCAGTACCCCACCTCCAGCCGACACCAACCTCCAGACGACACCAGACGACACGGACGACACGGACCGGCGTGGGCGTCGCGTGGCGGCGATGCCAGACTGCGACCGTGCATCGCAACGCCGTGAACCCGGTCCCCCATCCGGTACAGATCGTCGAGGTCGCAGCGCGCGACGGCCTGCAGTCGGACCCGACGATGCTGTCGACCGGACAGAAGGTCGAGCTCATCTCGCGTGCGGCGCACGCCGGCCTGCGTCGCATCGAGACGGTCAGCTTCGTGAACCCCGAACGCGTCCCGCAGATGGCCGACGCCGAGGCCGTGATGGCCGCCCTGCGTTCCGACAACGCGCTCGATTCGCTCGGGGCCAGCTACATCGGGCTCGTGTTGAACCGTCGCGGGCTCGACCGCGCGCTGGACGCGGGCGTCGACGAGGTGAACGCGGTGGTCGTGTGCACCGACACGTTCGCCCGCCGCAACCAGGGTCGAAGCTCCCAGGAGTTGATCGACGAGACCGCCGGGATCTGCGCGGATGCCCGCGCTGCAGGGCTGCCGGTGTCGGTGACGGTCGCCGCCTCGTTCGGTTGTCCGTACGAGGGCGAGGTGTCCGTGGAGCGTCTGCGCGCTGTGCTCGAGGGGGTGCTCGCCGCGGGACCCGACGAGGTTGCGCTCGCGGACTCGATCGGCGTCGCCACCCCGTCCGACGTGCGGGAGCGGGTCGCGCTCGCCGACGAGCTGCGCGCCGGGGCCTCGACGACGCTGCGCTGCCACTTCCACAACACGCGCAACACCGGGATCGCGAACGCTGCTGCGGCCGTCGAGGCGGGCGTCGCGGTGCTGGACTCGTCGCTCGGCGGGATCGGCGGCTGTCCGTTCGCCCCGAACGCGACCGGCAACATCCCCACCGAGGACCTCGTCTACATGCTCGAGCGCATGGGATACGCCACCGGCGTCGACCTGCACGCGCTCGTCGAGGTGGTGCCGTGGCTCGAGGCCACCGTCGCGCACCCCGTTCCCGGCTACCTGTCGAAGGCGGGCATCTTCCCCGACGTCGCACGCGGCGCCGAGTCCTGAACCGCCCGATCGACCTCGCCGCCAGGGCACCGGGTCACGACCACGGCGTCCACGACGTGATCTCGAAGCGGAAGAAGCGCCCGTCCTCCCACCGGTCCGTGCCGCGGTACCAGCCGACCTCACCGCGACTCGGGATCGTGACCGGACCGAAGTGTCGGTGCTCGCTCACCTCGACGCCGAACGGGTGCACCCCCCAGGTGTCGCTGCGATCGGGGTCGCCCCACCGGTCGAACGTGGAGGAGCGCAGCCGCCCCTCGCCGTCGATCACGTGACGGACACGGACGGTGTGATCGTCGATGTGGATGTCCGCCGCGATCACGTCAGGCTCCTCGACCGTCCACGTCGTCCCGGTTCCGGGCGCGACAGCGGACGGCACCCAGACCGACTCCCCCGCGGCACGTGCGGCTGCGCTGCGGGTGACGTCGGGACCCTCGGCACGGACGATCGGAACGAGCCCGAGGAGCTTCCAGTCCATGCCACCAGCACCATCGACGTAGCGGTCGCTGCCGACGATGAGGTGGGCGACCGACGCCTCCCAGACGGTCCCGAACCGTGGCGCGAGCAGCTGGCGGGCGCGGAACGGCATCCATCGCCCGATCCTGATGTGGCCGCGCATCTCCAGCACCGCAGCGGCGGTGGGAGGTCCGGCATCGCCCCCGGCGGGGAGTGCCGCCCGGAAGTACCGGGTGACCGGTTCTGCCAGCCCGGTGAGGTCGGGCGGGTCCATCGGCGGCGCGGCGCGGATCACCGCCTCGAGCGCCTGCCAGGCGGGGGACGTCACGATCCCCGCATCCGTTGCGCGCTGCGTCCGACGAGCATCGGATCACTCATACCACGGGCTCGCCGGTGGCATGGTGGAGACGTCCACGGAGCGGCGCGTCACGACGACGCGCCCCGATGTGGTCGACGACGAGGAGGACGAGGAGGAGGAGGACGAGGTGCCCGAGACGCTGGTGGTGATCGGCGGTGACGCCGGCGGGATGAGCGCCGCTGCGCAGGTGCGGCGGATGCGCCCCATCGAGGACCTCGAGATCGTCGTGTTCGAACGCGGCGCGTACACGTCGTACGCCGCGTGCGGACTCCCCTACCTCGTGTCGGGCGAGGTCTCGGCACCTGATGACCTCGTGGCGAGGACCCCGGAGAAGTTCCGCGCGAGCGGCATCGACGTGCGCACCGGCCACGAGGTCCTCTCGATCGACACCGACGAGCGCACCGTGGACGTGCGATCCGCCGCGGACGGATCGAGATCGACGCAGCACTACGACGAGCTCGTGGTGGCGACCGGCGCGGTCGCCGTGCGCCCACCGCTGCCCGGCATCGACGCGACCGGGGTGTTCGACCTCCGCACGATCCCCGACGGCACCGCCCTCGACGCGGCAGTCGATGCCGCCAGCGCCGGGGACGGAACCGCGGTCGTCGTCGGCGCCGGCTACATCGGTCTCGAGGTCGCCGAGGCGTTCGTCGCCCGCGGCCTGTCGGTCACCGTCGTCGAGGCGGCGTCCCAGCCGATGTTCACCCTGGACGGCGACATGGCGGCGCTCGTCACCGAGGCGCTCGGTCGACTCGGCGTGGAGCTGCGCCTGGACACACCGGTCCGCGGGTTCGACACCGACGACACCGGGGCGCTGAACGCAGTGGTGACCGACGACGCGTCGATCCCGACGACGGTCGCGGTGGTCGGACTCGGCGCCCGACCGAACACCGTGCTCGCACAGGCCGCCGGGATCCCGGTCGGCGAGACCGGCGGGATCCTCGTGGATCGCCAGATGCGCACACAGGTCCCCCACGTGTGGGCGGCCGGTGACTGCGTGGAGTCCCACCACCGGGTGTCAGGTCGGGGGGTCCACGTCGGCCTCGGCACGCACGCCAACAAGCAGGGGCGCACAGCGGGGACCAACCTCGGCGGCGGCGACGCCACCTTCGACGGCGTGCTGGGGACCGCGATCACCCGCGTCGGCGACGTCGAGATCGCACGGACCGGCCTGAACGAGCGCGAGGCGCCCGACGCCGGCTTCGACCACGTCACCGCGACGATCACCGCTGCGGTGCGGGCCCACTACTTCCCGGGCGCTTCGCCGGTGACGGTGAAGGTGGTCGCCGAACGTGGCAGCCATCGCCTGCTCGGCGCACAGATCGTGGGCGGTGAGGGCGCGGGCAAGCGGATCGACGTGTTCGCGACCGCGCTGTGGAACGAGATGACCGTCGACGACGTCGCCGGCATGGACCTGGCCTACGCGCCGCCGTTCGCACCGGTTTGGGACCCGGTGCTGATCGCCGCGAGCCGGGCCGCCGTCGCCCTCCGCTCCTGAACCCGACCCTGTCCTGAACCCGTCGCGACGACCTCACGCCCGACGAACTTGTAGCCGAGCGACCGGCTGGTGACCTGTGGGCTACAAGGTCGCCGGAGTCAGCCTACGTATCGGTCGACAACGAGCAGAGCGTCGCGCTGCTCACCCGGACCAGCTCGTCCGGTGCAACGGCGAACACGTCGGTCCAGGTGCCCGCAGCGGCCCACACCTCGTCGTAGTCGAGAAGCGCCCGGTCGACGTACACCGCCAGGGGGTGTCCGATGGGTGGCACACCCCCGATGGGGAATCCGGTCGCCGCCCTGACCGCGTCGGCGTCCGGCCGTTCGACGACGGAGCCGCCCACGGCCTCGGCGAGCAACGACTCGTCGAGTCGCCGGTCACCCGCCACGAGGGCCATGACCGGAGCGCCGTCGACGAGGAACACCAACGACTTGACGATCTGGCCGACCTCGACGCCGATGGCATCAGCCGCGTCCTGCGCTGTCTTCGTCCCGTCGGGGAAGGACCGCGGCTCGATGACGAGTCCCTTCTCCTCCGCGGCGGCGACCACTGCCTTCACGTTCCGATGCATCGACGCAGTATGGCCGTCGACGATGAGCCGGCGGACTGTGGCAGTCGTCCGACGATCCTCGCACGTCCAGGTGCGAGACGTCCCCGTCGAAGTCCACGAAGCTCTGGTCCGTCGAGCGGAGCAGGCCGGCCAGTCACTTCAGCAGTTCCTCGCGGCGCAGCTCGCGGACATCGCAGCGACACCGACGGTGGAGGACATCCTCGACCGGATCGAACGACGCGACAAGGGTGCGTTGTCGTCGAGAGCCGCTATCGACGCTCTCGACGAGGATCGTGCTCGTCGTTGACGCGTCGGCGCTGGGGGCGGTCGTGGCCGATGCCGGCGACGACGGCCGGCGGTTCCGCGAACGCCTCCGTGGTGAGACGCTGGCCGGAGTCGACCTGCTCCGGGTGGAGGTCACATCGGTGCTGCGGCGACACGCAGGCAACGGGAGCCTGACCCCGCCGCAGGCCGACGCAGCGATCGAGGCGGTTTGACCCGACCGGTCGATGGAGGGCCCGGAACCCCCGCTTCGGTCAGCCGTCGAGTGGATGGATCCAACGCAGGCCCGGAACCCCGGCGAACACGCGGTCCGCGCTGACCCAGGTCGCGCCCTGTTCGATAGCGAGGGCGGCCAGGAACGCGTCGGGAACGATGTTCCCCCTCGCCTCAAGTCGCCGGCACAGATCCGTGAAGATCGTCCAGTGTCGTTCGCCGGGGAGCACGGGAACCACCGCGGGAGACCCGCGAAGCGCCTCGGTGAACTCGAGTGCCACGTCGAGCGGAGTGGGTTCGGAGAACACGCGCGGATGGGTCACCACCCGCACGAAGCCGCTCAGAACGACCCCGGGAACGCCGAGAGGCTCAACCCCTCGACGTGCCCGCTCGAGCCACGTTCGATAGCCGTCGTGATTCGGGGACTCCGGTCGGTGGGCGTAGACGAGGACGTTGACGTCAACGCAGAGCATCCAGGCCCGCACCCTCGTCCATCTCGTCGACCAGAGCCGCCCGATTCGCGAGATCCACCCCGGCAAGCACCCCGGTTCCTCCGAACACCGGCAACGCCGCGATGGATCGCTCGGTCACCGGCTTGGATCGGAGCGCCTCGCGCAATGCGTCTTCGATGACTGCGCTCACCGTCTGTGACGTCGTCGCTGCGCGCGCCTTCGCCTGCCGGTAGAGCTGTTCGGAGATGTTGATCGTCGTGCGCACACCTGCATTCTACGCATCAGGGCCTGATGCAATAGCATCACACTGCGGATCGCGCGAGCGATCCAGATCGGCGAGATGGTCGGCAAGGCGCTCTGGAACGTGCAGCAGCACATGGAGTTCGTCGGCTGCGACGGCCGCGAGCCGGCCGCAGGTGGCACCCAGGCCGAGCGACGATGCCTTCTGACATCAGAGGAGGTGTCGAATGACCGACATCCTGATCAGAGACGGTCACGGAACTCGCCCAGCCTGGGCGAGCCCTGATCGAGTCCGACTTCATCGGCTCCCCCACTCGCTGGCGATTCCACGGGTAGAGGCTGCCGTCGCGCTCGCCTTCTTCTCCCAGCCTTCCTCCCGCGTGGTTTCGCCGATGCGGCCGGTGGGAGCTGCTGGTCGTTCGATCTTCGTCGCAACTTGCCGGTGACATCCGGTGCCGGCGGCGCGAAGGTCGACGTAGAGCAGCGGAAGCGGACCAGAGGATGGATCTGAGGACAGAGGGGGCCTGCCATGAGTCGAGTTGTCGCTGACTGCAGAGACATTCCCAGCGAGAGCGGATGCACACTCACGATCGCGGGCGAACCGGACGAGGTGCTGGCAGCGGCATCACAGCACGCGGTGTCAGTTCATCAACACGAGGACGGCCCCGAGCTCCGGGAGGCGATTCGGGCCGCGCTGAAGCCGGAGGCATGAAGACACCTGCACGACCGTGCTCGGCGACTGGTTCCTCAACGCACTGCTCCGGAAGTCGCAGGTGCCCGGCTGGTCGACAGCCGTGGGAGCGACAAGCCGGTTCGGCCGCCCTAAACCCGTGCACGCCTGGTCTCCGGGAGGATCACATGCGACGCGACCGGCTCCTGACCGCAGCGAAGCAGCTCAGCCCCGCGATCGATGCAGTCGCAGCGGTCGGCGCACGCGCACGCGTCGACAACCGACCCGCAGGGCCACGTCGCGATCTACAGCTCCGGCATGTTGATGAGCGCCGAGCGGGATCCGGTCACGGGCGTCGGCGCCACGTTCGTGCTGCACATGGACCGTGAGGCGCTCAACGCCTTCCCGATGGGTCGCTACGACGTGACGATCCGGATCGTGACCTTCGAGCCTGACACGAGATCGCGTGGACCGTTGAAGGGCAGCTGAACATCGGCGATGTCTATGGCTACCGACCGGCGCCCGGCGAGGAGTCGGGCACGACGCTCGCCACGTCGTACTACGACCGGTCGACGACGTGGTGTTCCGAGTCGAAGGCGACCGGGCCGTGCTCGCACGCACCCCGGAGCTCCTGTCGCTCGCCGGCACCGAGGCCGTGGACCGAACCGACACCGTGGACCGCATCGATCCCTGAGCCGGGCAAGGGACCGCTCGTGCCGTTGGTCGAGCACGGCCAGTCACGGTCAGCCCTGGCTGTGCGAGGCGGCACCTCCCCCACCGGCACCCTGAGAAGCCCGCTCGGACCGCCCCCGAACGGCACATCAGTATCCCCCGACGGCGAGTATCCCCCGATGGCGCTTCCGCGGACGCGTCCCAGTACACGGTGTCCAGGTCAGTCCACGTCGAGCCGCTCGACGCGTTGGCCCGTGACGGCAGCGATCGATGGTCGGTCGCGGAGCGTGCGGTGTAGCCGACTTCCAGCAGCTGACGGTGCTGATCCGAACGAGGCCCCGCTCGATGCGCGCCGCCCACTCGCTTCAGACCCCTTGCATCGGACTTGGGCATGCTTGCATACTGCAAGCATGCCCAACATCCTTGTCCGAGACGTCCCAGACGATGTCCATGGCGCCCTCCTGCAGCGGGCGGAGCAGCATGGTCAGTCGCTCCAGCAGTACCTGACGAACGAGCTCACCCGTCTGGTCGAGCGCCCGACCCCTGAGGAGCTCTTCGCTCGCGTCGCCCGACGCCAGGGCGGCAAGGTGGGGCTCGGGCAAGCCGTCACCGACCTCGAGGGCGAGCGGCCCGCCTCGTGATCGTCGTCGACGCGTCCGTCCTCGCGAACGCGTTGGCTGATGACGGCCCCGACGGCGCAAGCGCACGCAACCGTCTCACCAACGCCGGCGAGCTCGTTGCGCCGGATCTGATCGACGTGGAGACCACTGCGGTTCTCCGCAAACGGTGGATCGCCGGTGACCTCAGCGACCAGCGCTTCTCCGAGGCCGTCAGCGACCTCGAAGACCTTGACCTCACTCGCTATCCCGCGCTCCCGCTGATGCGCCGGGCGTTCGAGTTGCGATCGAACGTGACTGCCTACGACGCCGCCTACGTCGCTCTCGCCGAACGACTCAGCTGCTCCCTGCTCACCGCCGACCAGAGGTTGGCCGCGGCCCCAATGGTCGCCTGCGCTGTCGAAGTCCTGCATCCCTGATCGCCGGCTCTGCGGCAACCTCGAGCGTGACGAGGCGTCAGCTGCCG
>CAYSCB010000082.1:0-10290 GCA_964429335.1 uncultured Aquihabitans sp. | reverse complement strand
TACAGGGTCCGTAGCGTGCGATGTGCGCGCCGGTCGTCCGGACCTTCTGGCCGTTGACGATCCACTCGTCGCCGTCACGTTCGGCGTTCATCGCGAGCGAGGCGACGTCGGAGCCGGCGCCCGGCGCGGAGAAGAGATGGCACCAGATGTGGTCGTTGAAGAATCGCGCCGCCAGGCGCCGCTTCTGCTCGTCGGTGCCGTGGGTGACCACCGCTGGACCGCACATGCCGTAGCCGATCGGGTTCTTCGCTCCGCCCATCGGTCCGCCTGCAGCGGAGATCCGCTCGATGACGGTCCGCTGCAGCTTCGGCGTGACACCGAGACCGCCGTGACCTTCGGGGAAGTGGACCCACGCCAGCCCCGCGTCGAACTGCGCCTCGAGGAACTCCTGCTCCGGCGTGTCGGCCGGCGGGTGCTCGGCGAGCAGCCGCTCGACGGCGTCGACGACCCGCTGCTCGTCAGGATCGACGGTGGCCTCGACGGCCTCGGTGAGCGACATGTGGGACCCCCTGTCTGCACGGACGACTTGACCGCTCGGTCAAGTTAGTTGGGTCGGACACGTCGCGCCCGCTGGTGGTTCTGGGGGTCGGAATCGACAGGACGTGTCGATTCCGACCCCTGTTTTGCGAAGGGGGCGGCGGCACACACGTCCGGTGGACGTTACGGTGCTGCCCCATGAGCGCGGACCTGTACTTCCCGGGCGCACATGCGGCGACCCGACCGGACTCGATCGCCTACCGCATGGCCGGCAGCGGCGAGGAGGTCACCTACGCCGAGCTGCACGCACGTGCCAACCGGATCGCCCATCTCTTCCGCTCCATCGGCATGAACCCCGGTGACCACATCGCGTTCTGCATGGAGAACCATCCGTGGTTCCTGTCCATCGCCTGGGGTGCCCCCTACGCGGGGCTCTACTACACAGCGATCTCGTCCCGGCTGACCGCCGAGGAGGTCGCCTACATCGTCGACGACTGCGGAGCGCGCGCGTTCATCACCACGGCGCACAAGGCCGACATCGTCGCCGAGGTCGCGGCGGCGACCCCGAACGTCGAGCACCGCTTCATGCTCGACGGGACCGCTCCCGACCACGAGCCGTTCCTCGATGCGGTCGCGGCGCAACCCGCCGAGGACCTGCCCGACGCCGTCGAGGGCATGGACATGTTGTACTCGTCGGGCACGACCGGGCGACCCAAGGGGGTCAAGGTGGCGTTGCGCGGCGTCCCGCTCGGAACTCCCGACCCGCTCTTCCTGCTGGTCGCCGGGCTGTTCGGCGCCAACCCGGAGACCGTCTACCTGTCGCCGGCCCCGCTGTACCACGCCGCACCGTTGCGCTTCTGCCTCCAGGTGCAGCGCGCCGGCGGGACCGTCGTCGTCATGGAGCACTTCGACCCGGAGCGCACCCTCGAGCTGATCGAGTCCGAACGGGTCACCTTCGGCCAGTTCGTCCCCACCATGTTCGTTCGGATGCTCAAGCTGCCGCCCGAGGTGCGGGAACGCCACGACGTGTCGAGCATCCAGGTCGCGGTGCACGCCGCGGCGCCGTGCCCGGTGTCGGTGAAGCGCCACATGATCGAGTGGTGGGGACCCGTGCTGCACGAGTACTACGCGGGCACCGAGGGCAACGGGTTCGTGTACACCAACTCCGAGGACTGGTTGGCTCACCCCGGCACCGTCGGCCGGGCGATCGTCGGCACGCTGCACATCGTCGACGAGGACGGCGAGGAGGTCCCCGCCGGCGAGTCCGGCACCATCTACTTCGACTCCGATGCCGAGTTCTCGTACCACAACGATCCGGAGAAGACCGCCGAGTCGTACCTGCGCGACGGTTGGTCGACCCTCGGCGACGTCGGCTACCTCGACGACGACGGCTTCCTGTACCTGACCGACCGCAAGGCGTACATGATCATCACCGGCGGCGTGAACGTCTACCCCCAGGAGGCGGAGAACATCCTCACCATGCACCCGGCGGTGCACGACGTCGCCGTCTTCGGGATCCCCAACGAGGACTTCGGCGAGGAGGTGAAGGCGGTCGTGCAACCGGAGCGGATGCCCGCTGACGACGCCGAGGCCGCGGCGCTCTCCGCCGAGTTGATCGCCTACTGCCGTGAGCACCTCGCGGACGTGAAGTGCCCCCGCAGCGTCGACTTCCGCGACGAGCTGCCGCGACATCCGACAGGGAAGCTCTACAAGCGCATCCTGAAAAATGAATACTGGACGGCGTCCGGTCGCTCGATCTGAGCAGCAACCGTTCCGCGCGGGCGGTCAGCAGACCGCGGTCGATACCCTCGACGTGGTGCCCACGTACGCGTTCCTCGACGCGCCGACGCTGGCGTTCGCCCATCGGGGTGGCCACGAGGTCGCGCCGGAGAACACGCTGCGTGCGTTCCGTGCGGCGGTCGACCTCGGTTATCGCCACCTCGAGACCGACGTGCACGTCACCGCGGACGGCAGCCTCGTCGCGTTCCACGACGATCGGCTCGACCGCGTGACCGACTCGACGGGTCCGATCGTCGCCAGGACCACAGCCGAGCTCCGCGACGTCCACATCGACGGGACCGACCCGATCCCGACACTCGACGAGCTCCTCGAGGACTTCCCCGACGTGCGCTGGAACCTGGATCCGAAGTCCGACGCGGCACTCGTGGCTCTCGCCGCGGTGATCCGTCGCCACGGGGCGATCGAGCGGGTCAACATCGGCTCGTTCAGCGACACGCGGCTGCGACGGATGCGTGCGCTGCTCGGCACGGGGCTGTGCACCGCCGCAGGTCCACGAGAGGTCGCCGGGCTGGTCGTCGCCGCCCACACGCGGGGCGTGCGTCACCGGCGCGGTCGCCCGGCGTACGGCTGCGTCCAGGTCCCCGTCAGCTACGGCGGCGTACGGATCGTCACCCCTGCGTTCCTCGACGCCGCACATGCCCGCGGCGCGCAGGTCCACGTCTGGACCATCGACGATCCCGGGCAGATGCACCACCTACTGGATCTCGGCGTCGACGGGATCATGACCGACCGACCTTCCGTGCTGCGTCAGGTGCTTCGGGAGCGCGCCGCGTGGCCATGACGATCACGGCGCTGCTGCTGGGCGCCTCGCTGTTGCTCGGTCCCTCCCCTCAGGGACCGGTGTCGCCACCACGACCAGGGGTTCCCGGCCTGAGCCCCGAGGTCGCGGCGCTGCCAGCGAGCTCCGCCGCCCTCGACGCAGCGAGATCGGAGCTGGAGCGTGCGACCGCGACCCGTGCACGTGACACCACCGAGCTCGCCTCGACGCGTGCAGCGCTCGACGGAGCGACCGTGGAGTCCACCGCCACATCGGCGCTCGTCACCCGGCGTCGGGACCAGCTCACCAAGCTCCGGGCCGAGATCTCCACCCACCGGGCGGCGATCCGCGCGCTCGCGATCGGGTGGTACGTCGACGGCACCGCGGATGAGCGCTCCTTCGACCCGACCCTCGGTGCACCGGAGCTCGTCGCGCTCCGACGTCAGGCCGTCCTGGGCGCATCGGCGTCGTCGAGCTCGAAGCGAGCCCTCGAGTTCCTCGAGCAGAGCGTGTCGAACCTCACCGACGAGCTCGATCGGCTCGAGCGGGCGGGCGAGCGGCTCGGCGGTCGGATCGACGAGCTCACCTCACGAGCGCAGCAGCTCACCGCGGCGGTCGCAGACGACGAGTCGACGGTGTTCACCGCGACGATCGCCGTCACCAACGCTCGCCTCAACGCGACCGTCGACGGCACCGACATCTCGACCGTCGCGCTCGACGCCTACTGGCGCGCCGCGGCGCTGACCCGTCTCACGAAGCCGGCGTGCGCGATGACGTGGTGGGTGCTCGCCGGGATCGGGCATGTCGAGACCCAGCACGGCACCTACCTCGGCAGCTCCGTCGCGATCGACGGATCGGTCACCCCGAAGATCCTCGGTCCGCCGCTCGACGGCACCAACGGGTTCCGGATGGTCCCCGACTCCGACACCGGCGCGCTCGACGGCAATCCGCTCATGGACCGCGCCGTCGGTCCGATGCAGTTCCTGCCGAGCACGTGGAGGACCGTCGGACGTGACGGCAACGGCGACGGCGCCGCCGACCCGAACAACATCTACGACGCGGCGCTCGGTGCAGCGTCCTACCTGTGCCGAAGCGGCAGCGTGGCCGACGACGCCGGGATGCGACGCGCGTTCTTCAGCTACAACCACAGCCAGGCCTACGTCGACAAGGTGGCGCTGTACGCGCTCTCCTACCGCGACGCGGTGGCGTTGCCGGGGGTACCGGGACCGTGACCAGGGGTCTCGACGGGTCACGTTGACAGCCGGGTGCCCGGCGCTAGAGTGCCCGCACCCGATCTGTGACATTTGTCAGGCGGGGACGGGGATCCTCCGTCCGGCACATCAGATCACGAACCCAGGGGGTGGCAACGGTGGTCCGACGACGTTCGACTCACAGGCGCTGGACAGGGATCGCCGTCGCTGCGGTCCTCGGTCTGGCGCTCGTCGCCGCAGCATGCGGTGGCGGGTCCAAGAGCGGCAGCGGTACGAGCAACGGTGGCGGCGAGGAGGCTGCAGGCAAGCCCGTCAAGGGCGGCTCGGTCACCTATGGGCTCGAAGCCGAGAACGGCGGTGGATGGTGCCTCCCGGAGGGTCAGCTCGCGATCTCGGGCATCCAGGTCGCCCGCACGATCTACGACACCCTCACCGCACCTGACGCCGACGCCAAGTACGAGCCGTTCCTGGCGAAGTCGATCGAACCGAACGCCGACTACACGCAGTGGACGATCGCGCTCCGCGACGGCATCAAGTTCCACGACGGCTCGGCGCTCGACGCCACCGTCGTGAAGAACAACATCGACGCCTACCGGGGCAAGTACCCCGGTCGGTCCGCACTGCTGTTCCAGTTCGTCCTCTCCAACATCGCCGATGTGCAGGTCGTCGACCCGATGACGGTGAAGGTGACCACCGCGACGCCGTGGCCTGCGTTCCCCGCGTTCCTCCACGCGTCGGGCCGACTCGGGATCATCGCCCAGGCCCAGCTGGACGACAAGGAGCACTGCGATACCAACCTGATCGGAACCGGGCCGTTCAAGCTCAAGGAGTGGAAGCCAGACGACCACCTCACCACGGTGCGCAACACCGACTACTGGCGCAAGGACGGTGACGGCACCCAGCTTCCCTACCTCGACGAGATCACCTACAAGCCCGTCCCGGACGGCGACGCTCGGGTGAACGCGCTGCTCGCCGGGGAGCTCACAGCGATGCACGCCAGCGGGCCCGAGCAGATCGAGCGGCTCCGTCAGCAGAAGGAGAGCGGCAAGATCGGCCTCGTCGAGTCGGAGCAGTACGCCGAGACGACCTACATCATGTTGAACGCGGCGAAGCCGCCGTTCGACAACCTCAACGCCCGCCTTGCCGCTGCGTATGCCGTCGACCGCAACACGTTCAACAAGGTCCGCAACCTCGGCATCACCACCGTCGCCTCCGGCCCCTTCGCGAAGGGCTCGGTCGGCTACCTGACCGACAGCGGGTTCCCCGCCTACAACCAGGCCAAGGCGAAGGAGTACGCCGACAAGTACAAGGCGGAGACCGGCAAGGACCTCGAGATCACCGTCATCTCCAGGCCGGACCCGTCGACGGTCAAGTCCGCGCAGTTCATCCAGGAGCAGGTGGAGAAGATCGGGGTCAAGGTGAACCTGAAGACCCTCGAACAGGCCCAGCTCATCAGCACCGCGCTCGGCAACGACTGGAACGCCCTCTCCTGGCGCAACCACCCCGGTGGGGCTCCGGACCTCCAGTACGTGTGGTGGCACTCGAACATGCCCACGAACTTCGGCAAGTTCAAGGACCCGGAGATCGACCGCCTGCTCGAAACGGGTCGCGCTGAGGCCGATCCCGCCCAGCAGAAGTCGATCTACGAGGACCTGAACAAGCGGTTCGCATCGCAGGCCTGGAACATCTGGTTGAACTGGACCATCTGGGACGTCGCGACGGCTTCGGACGTCCACGGCATCTACGGGCCCGACCTCCCGAGCGGCGGCAAGCCGTTCCCCGGTCTCGCTACCGGGCATCCCGTCGACGGGATGTGGGTCTCCAAGGGCTGACACGCCCGTGGGTGGGTCCGCTGCCACGGGCGACGGACCCACCCACGAACCCTTCGGACGACCCCCGCGTCCGCCAGACGTCGGTGACGTCATCATTCCGATCTCCCCATCGACCGACAGGACGACGCAGACGTGGGCATCCCGAGAAAGCTCCTCCAGCTTCTCGTCACGGTCATCCTCGTGACGCTGTTCTCGTCGCTGCTGCTCGAGATGCTGCCCGGCGACCCGGTGCAGGTCATGGTCCCCTTCGGCAGCAAGGAGCAGCGCGAGCAGGTGCGGGCCGACATCGGCCTCGACCAGCCGTTCATCGTCCGCTACGCCGCGTGGCTCGGTGGCTTCGCCACCGGTGACATGGGCAACTACTACACGGTCAGCTCGAGCCGACCGGTCGCGCCGCGTGTGGGCGACGCCCTCCCGGTGTCGTTGCAGCTGATGCTGTACGCGCAGGTGCTCGCGCTGCTGATCGCGATCCCCGTCGGCGTGTTCGCGGCGTACCGCCAGGACACGTGGTTCGATCGATTGTCCAACACGAGCGCGTTCGCGATGCTGGCCATCCCCACCTTCGCGCTCGGGTTCGTGCTGCAGTACTACGTCGGCGTGGTGCTCGGCTGGACCGACACCGGCGGCTACACCCCGATCACGGAGTCGCTGAGCGGCCACGTGCGCTCCATGATCCTGCCCACGATCACGCTCGCCGTCGGTCAGATCGCCGTCTACATGCGACTGCTGCGCAGCGACATGATCGCCACCCTGCAGCAGGACTTCATCACGATGGCGAAGGCGAAGGGCCTGACCACCAGGCGCATCCTGTTCCGTCACGCACTCAGACCCTCATCGCTGACGCTCCTCACCATCGCCGGCCTCAACGTCGGAACCCTCATCGGCGGCGCGCTCATCATCGAGGTCGTGTTCAACCTGCCGGGCGTCGGCTACCTCCTCGGCCAGGCGATCTTCCAACGACAGCTCGTCGCCTTCCAGTCGATCGTCGCGATCATCGCGATCTTCTACGTGATCGTGAACTTCGCCGTCGACCTGCTGTACACCGTCCTCGACCCACGGATCCGCAATGCCGGCACCTGAGCACTCCCCCGTCCACGATCCGTCGCTCACCAACCTCGGACCCTCCGCAGAGGTCTACGGGCTCGCGGTCGAGTCCGATCAGCTCGAACCCGTACCGGATGTGAACCGACACCGCCGACTGGGGATCGGTGCGTGGCTCGCGATCATCTGGCTGGTCGGGCTGCTGCTCCTCGCTGTGTTCGCCCCGCTCCTGCCGATCCCTGACCCCGGCCAGTCGTTCCCCGAAATCGCCCGCCAGGGTCCGGTCGCCGGACACATCCTCGGCGGTGACGCCAACGGGCGCGACATGCTGTCACGCATCATCTACGGGACGAGAGCCTCGTACGCGATCGGGTTCGGAGCCGTCGCGTTCGGCCTGCTGATCGGCGGCTTCCTCGGTCTCGCCACCGGCTTCTTCCGCGGGAAGGTCGACGGGATCATCACACCGCTGATGACGATCCTGCTCGCGATCCCCCAGTTCGTCCTCGCCCTGTCGCTCGTGACCGTGCTGTCCTCGGGTGACAAGGTGAGCAGCATCCAGCGCATCAGCGTCGTCGTCGTCGGCCTCGGCATCGTGTCGATCCCGATCCTCGGTCGCATCACCCGTGCGACGACGCTGAGCTGGTCCGAGCGTGAGTTCGTGCTCGCCGCCCGGGCGATGGGCGCCAAGAACATGCGGATCATGTTCCGCGACATCCTCCCGAACGTGTTCCCGGCCATGTTGTCGATCTCGCTGCTCGGCGTCGGCATCGCGATCGTCGCCGAGGGCGGACTCAGCCTGTTCGGTGTCGGCGTGCAGCTCCCGACGCCGTCGTGGGGCAACATCATCTCGGAGAACAAGGACCAGCTGAACAGCGCGCCGCACATCGTGATGTTCACGATCCTCGTGCTGTTCCTGACCGTGCTGGCCCTCAACTACCTCGCGGATGTCGTCAGCAAGCGCTTCGAGATCCGGGAGAGCGTCCTGTGAGCCAACCGACCACGCTCGACGGTCCCGGAACGAGCGGGATCCCGGGCTCCGGGCCCCTCCTCGACGTCCGCGACGTCTCGACCCAGTTCCGGTCTCCCCGCGGGCTCGTCCGCGCGGTCGACGGCGTCTCGTTCACCCTGGAACGTGGCCGCTGCATCGGCATCGTCGGGGAGTCGGGATCGGGCAAGTCCGTGCTGTCACGGACGATCATGGGGCTGCTGCCGTCGACCGCGACCCGTTCCGGCACGGTGGTCTTCGAGGGTCGTGACATCTCCGCGCTCGACGGCGAGGGGTACCGCGGGCTGTGGGGCACCGAGATGGCGATGGTGTTCCAGGACCCGATGACCGCGCTGAACCCCGTGATGCGGATCGGCAACCAGATCACCGAGTCGCTGCGCTACCACCTGGACATGGACAAGTCGGAAGCCCACGAGACGGCTGTGGCCCTCCTGAAGGCGGTCCGGATCCCCGAGGCGGAGCAGCGCTTCTCGGCCTACCCGCACGAGATGTCCGGTGGGATGCGCCAACGCGTCGTGATCGCGGTCGCGCTCGCGTGCGGGCCGAAGCTGCTCTTCGCCGACGAACCGACCACGGCGCTGGACGTGACCGTCCAGGCGCAGATCCTCGACCTCCTCGCTGATCAGCAGCGCGAGCGCTACATGGCGATGATCCTGGTGACCCACGACCTCGGCGTCGTTGCCTCCCGTGCCCAGGAGATCGCCGTCATGTACGCCGGCCGGATCGTCGAGAAGGCCCCGACGACGGTGCTCTTCTCCGACATGCAGATGCCGTACACCGAGGCGTTGATGGCGGCGATCCCGAAGCTCTCCAACCCGTCGCACACACGACTCGAGGCGATCGGCGGACGCCCACCCGACCTCGTCAACCCGCCGAAGGGCTGCTCGTTCAGCCCCCGTTGCCCGTACGCCCGTGAGCGCTGCTTCGAGGAGACGCCCACGTTGCGTGCGAACCCGAGCGACCCCGACCACGTCTTCGCGTGCTTCTACCCGGTGTCATCACCGGAGACCATCGAGATCAAGAACCGCCTCGCGGCGCAGCGACTGGTGGACATGGCCCCGCCACCGCTGCCTGCACACCCGGTCCCGCCACCGGTCCCGCCTGCTGCGCCGCCACCGCTGCCGGGTTCGTTCCCGAGCGATGGCGGGGGGCTCTGATGGCCGGCAGCGGGACCGCGCACCTGCGCGGAGCCGACGAGGTGCTGCTGCACGTCGAGAACCTCGTCGTGGAGTTCCCCGCTGGTCGGGGGCGGAAGGTCTCAGCAGTCAGCAACGTCTCCTTCGACGTCGCACAGGGCGAGACGCTCGGACTCGTCGGGGAGTCCGGCTGCGGGAAGTCGACGACCGGCAAGGCGATCATGCAGCTCCCGCCTCCGACCAGAGGGTCGGTCAGCCTCGGCGGCACCGAGCTGACGTCGCTGTCGGGGTCGGAGCTGCGGGCGGTGCGGCCACGGATGCAGATGATCTTCCAGGATCCGATCTCGTCGCTCAACCCGCGACGCACCGTGTCGCAGATCGTCGGCGAGCCGCTCGCCATCTGGAACCGTGGCGACGCCGCTGCACGGTCGGCGAAGGTCGAAGAGGTCCTCACCGCGGTCGGCATCGATCCCGTCGCTGCGAGCGAGCGCAAGCCGCACGAGTTCTCCGGCGGCCAGTGCCAGCGCATCTCGATCGCGAGGGCCGTGATCACCGACCCGCAGCTGATCATCTGCGATGAACCGGTGTCGGCGCTCGACGTGTCGGTCCAGGCGCAGATCCTCAACCTCCTCGAGGACATGAAGGCCCGCTACGGACTCACGCTCGTGTTCGTGGCCCACGACCTCGCCGTCGTGAAGAACGTCTCGGATCGGGTCGCCGTCATGTACCTCGGCAAGTTGTGCGAGATCGGCCCACCCGACGAGCTCTACGCACATCCGGCCCACCCCTACACCGACGCGCTCGTCGCCGCGATCCCCCTGCCGGACCCGACGATCGATGCATCGACGGTCCGCCACCTCGGCGGTGAGCTCCCCTCCCCCATCGACCCTCCGAGCGGTTGCCGGTTCCGCACCCGTTGTCCACGCGCGCAGGAGCTGTGCGCTACCGCCGAGCCGCAGATGCAGCGCATCGCCGAGGACCTCTACGTCGCGTGCCACTTCCCCCTGGAGACCCCGGTCGCCGAACCCGG
>CAYSCB010000081.1:0-10321 GCA_964429335.1 uncultured Aquihabitans sp. | reverse complement strand
ATTTTGTCAGCCCGGGTGCGGAAGATCGTAGCATCCATGTCGATCAAGACCGTGTCACCAGCCGGACCCGCACCCACAGCCCACGCCCGGAACCTTGCCGCCACACGTGCTGCGGCGATGCCTCGCAGTTCCACTGGACCGATCTGATCGAAGGTGCGCCACACCGTTGCATCGGACGCAACCGGACCGAACATCAACGGCTGGTTCCGCAACACCGCCACATCCGACAGAGCGGTCGCGCCGTCCGCAAGAGCCAACACCACCTGGGCAAGAGTCCGGCCCGGGTCATGACGACGCCACGACTGACCCGACATCGCGTCGCTGAACCCCACCGCCAACCCTGACAACTCCGCTGCCTCCGCGAGCCACATCAACCCGCCCCGTGAGACGAGCCCTGTCCCGTCACCCACCACAGACAGTGGCCGAACCAGCCTGGTAGCGTTGCGCATCGAAAGCCCTCCGAACTTGGCGAAACCGGGATGTGTCGCAACAACCATTCTCCCAAGCCAGGAGGGACTTTCGCGAACCCGGACCCTTCAACTGCGAAAGATCGTGGCTAGATACACCGCCACGAACACCGCTGGATCCGGTCGTCCCGTCTACCTTGGGTGGTGAGGACATCTGGCGGCCCATTGGGTCGGGAGGGGAGACGCGTTGCGGTCGACGAGCACCGTGGCCGCAGAGATCGGCGAGATCGAGGGCTTCGACATCCGCTTCGTCGACGGCGACGAGGACGTCTCCCGTCGACGCGTCGAGGACTACCCCTACGAACGCGCGGCGCGGGGAGCGTGGACGGTCGCCAAGTGGAGAGAGCAGCGGTTCCTCCCCAACTACCCCGACTTCCAGGTGGAGGTGCTGCGGGCCGACGGTTCTGTGGCGAACGGCAAGACCCTGCTCGACACCCTGCGAGCCGAGTGGGCCGACACCTACGACGACGACGAGGATGCGGGAGGCGGGGAGGAATCCTCGGACCAGCCGTCGGTCACATCTGAACCGGATCAGTCACGCGCCGCCCGGCGGACGGCCAAGAAGGCCGCCGCGCCCCGCTCGTTGGAGCAGACCCTGTGGGACGCCGCCGACAAGATGCGCGGCAACCTCGAAGCGGCCGAGTACAAGCACGTCGCGCTCGGTCTGGTGTTCCTCAAGTACGTGAGCGACGCGTTCGAGCAGCGTCGCCGGTTTCTCGTCGAGGCCACTGCGGACCCCGACTCCGACTACTTCATCCCGGACCCGGACCGGCGCGGCGAGATCGTGGAGTCCCGCGACGAGTACACCGCCGAGATGGTGTTCTGGGTGCCCGAGGACGCGCGGTGGGAGTTCCTCCAGTCGCAGGCGAAGCAGCCCACGATCGGGGTGCTGCTCGACGCGGCGATGGACGCGATCGAGAAGGAGAACCCGACGCTCAAGGGCGTGCTGCCCAAGGCGTATGCGCGCGAGGACATCGACAAGCGCCTGCTCGGCGAACTGGTCGACCTGATCGGCAACATCGGCTTCACCGAGACCGACGACCACGGCGCCGATGACGTGTTGGGCCGAGTGTACGAGTACTTCCTGGGCCGATTCGCCGCCGCCGAAGGCCGCAACGCGGGCGAGTTCTACACGCCCCGCTCGATCGTGCGACTGCTGGTCGAGATGCTCGAGCCGTACCAGGGACGCGTGTTCGACCCGTGCTGCGGCTCGGGCGGCATGTTCGTGCAGTCGAGCGAGTTCGTCGCAGCCCACGGCGGCAAGGCGACGGACATCGCCATCTACGGCCAGGAGTTCGTCGCAACCACCTGGCGGCTGGCCAAGATGAACCTCGCCATCCGAGGGATCGAGGCCAACCTCGGTGACCGCTCCGACGACAGCTTCCACCGCGACCAGTTCCCGGACCTCCGCGCCGACTTCATCCTGGCCAACCCGCCATTCAACAAGGACGACTGGTTCTCCGACGCGCTGCGCGACGACGTCCGCTGGGCGTACGGCCGGCCGCCGGCCGGCAACGCCAACTTCGCCTGGGTGCAGCACTTCGTCCACCACCTCGCACCGAACGGCACCGCCGGGTTCGTGCTCGCCAACGGGTCGCTGTCGTCGAAGCAGTCGGGCGAGGGAGAGATCCGCAGGAGGCTGGTCGAAGCGGACCTGGTCGACTGCATCGTGGCGCTGCCCGAGAAGCTGTTCTTCAACACCGGCATCCCGGTGTGCCTGTGGTTCGTCGCAAAGAACCGCCACGGCAACGGCCACCGCGCCCGGCAGGGCGAGGTGCTGTTCATCGACGCCCGGCAACTCGGCCGCATGGAGACGCGTACCCTGCGCGTGCTCGACGACGCGGATGTCGCACGGGTCGCCGACACCTACCACGCGTGGCGGTCGAAGTCGCCCGCGGTGCCCTACGAGGATGTGGCGGGCTTCTGCAAGGTCGCGAGCCTCGACGAGTTGGAGCGACACGACTTCGTGCTCACCCCGGGGCGATACGTGGGAGCGGCCGAAGCCGAGGTCGACGACGAACCGATCGAGGACAAGCTCGCCCGCCTCCGCAAGCGCCTCGTCGAGGAGTTCGAGGAAGCCGATTGCCTCGAAGCCATCATCCGCGAACGGCTGGAGGGGTTGATCACGTGACCTCCGCACTGCCTGACGGGTGGCGAATCTGCACCATTCTGGATCTCGCTCCCAACGGCATCGCCGGCGGGCCGTTCGGTTCCAGTCTGGGTCGGAAGGATTACGTCGCTTCAGGGGTGCCGGTGATACGAGGATCCAATCTCAGCGACCCGCCTGATTTCGGTGATGGGTCGTTCGTGTGGGTGTCGGAGGATAAGGCCGACGAACTGGCCCGGAACCTCGCGGTGCCAGGCGACATCGTTCTGACGCAGCGCGGAACGCTCGGCCAGATCGCTCGAGTGCCCTACGGCCGCTACCCGCGATTCGTCATCTCGCAGAGTCAGATGCGAGTCCGACCAGCGCCTGACTTGGCCGATCCCGGCTACGTGCTCCTGGCGATGCGTTCGCCTCACTTCGTCAGCCAGATTCATCGTCACGCCATCGCCACCGGTGTTCCACACATAAACCTCGGGATCCTGAACACGCTCACCGTGCCGCTTCCCTCCCTCCCGGAGCAGCGGGCGATCGCTGGGGTGCTGGGAGCGCTCGACGACAAGATCGAGTCCAACCGGCGGCTGTGCGGAACGATCGACGAGCTCCTCCCGCTCTTGATCAGTGTCAATCGCAGCGGTGAGTCCCGAAGCAAGGTGAAGCTCGGCGATCTCGTGCACCTTCGCAAGGGAGTCTCGTACCGAAGGGCGGAACTCCAACCGTCGAGCACAGCGATGGTCAGCCTCAAGTGTGTTGGGCGGACCGGAGAGTTTCAGCCCGAAGGTCTGAAGGAATACGTGGGGACACCGAAGCCCGACCAGGTGGTCCGCCCTGGTGAACTCGTCGTGGCGCAGACGGATTTGACCCAAGGGGCCGAGGTAGTGGGACGGGTACTGCGTGTCCCGTCTGGGACGGGCTATCTACAACTGGTGGCGAGCCTCGATCTTGTGATCGTTCGACCGATCGATGTCGACCCCGACTATCTCTACCTTGTGTTGCTCCAGGCGAAGTTCCGCCAGCACTGTCAAGCTCGAACAAGTGGAACGACCGTTCTTCACCTTGCGTCGGACGCGCTACCGACGTTCGAATTCGATCTCGACCCCCCAGAGATCCAGCGCGAAGTATCCCGCACTGCGAGGCCGCTTCTGGCCAAACGCGATCGAGCCAACGCTGAGTCACGCACTCTTGCCGAGCTTCGCGATGCACTCCTCCCCGAGCTGTTGTCGGGTCGGTTGCGGGTTCCGGTTGCCGAGGAGATCGTGGAGTCGGCGACGTGAGCGGGGGGATCACCGAGGGCATCGTCGAGGAGGCGTGCCTGGGCTACTTCCAGGCGATCGGCTACCACACGCTTCCGGGACCGGTGCTCGGGCCCGACGGCGAGGCGCCCGAGCGCACGTCGTGGGACGACGTGCTGCTCGACGGTCGGCTGCGCGACGCGATCGCCCGCATCAACCCCGACCTTCCCGCCGGTGTCGTCGACCAGGCCGTTGCCCGGGTGCGGCGCGCCGAGTCGCAGAGCCCGATGGCCGAGAACGAACGGCTGCACCGACTGCAGGTCGGAGGTGTGCCGGTCGAGCATCGAGTCGACGGCGCGGTGCGGACATCGCTGGTGTGGCTCGTCGATTGGGACGACCCCGACAACAACGACTGGCTGACGGTCAACCAGTTCAGCGTCGCCGGCGCCAAGACCCGCCGACCCGACGTGGTCGTGTTCGTCAACGGGCTGCCGCTGGCGTTGATCGAGCTGAAGAACCCCGGCGCGGAGCAGGCCACCGTCAAGGGTGCGTGGAACCAGGTGCAGACCTACCGCAACGACATCCCGGCGATGTTCACGCCCAACGCGGTGTGCGTGGTGTCCGACGGGCTCGGCGCGCTGATGGGCTCGTTCTCTGCCGGGTGGGAGCACTACGCGCCGTGGAAGACCATCGACGGCCGCGAGGTGGTGACCGACAAGCCGCCGCTCGAGGTGCTGATCCGCGGCGTGTTCGAACCAGCCAGATTCCTGGACCTGGTCCGCAACTTCGTCGTGTTCAGCGACGAACCGGCGGGTCTGGTGAAGCGGGTCGCCAAGTACCACCAGTACTGGGCGGTCAACGCCGCTGTCGACTCCACCATCGAGGCGTCCGGCCCCGACGGTGATCGGCGCGGCGGCGTGGTGTGGCACACCCAGGGGTCGGGCAAGTCGATCGAGATGCTGCTGTACGCGGCGAAGGTGATGCGTTCGGCCGAGATGGGCAACCCGACGCTCGTGCTGATCACCGACCGCAACGACCTCGACGACCAGCTCTTCGCCGAGGTGTTCGCACCGGCACGCATCCTGCCCGAGACGCCGAAGCAGGCGGGTTCTCGAGCGGAGATGCGGTCGATGCTCGACCGGACCTCGGGCGGGATCATCTTCACGACCATCCAGAAGTTCGCGCCCGACGAACGCGGTGACGTCCACCCGCTGCTGACCGACCGTCGCAACGTGGTGGTGATCGCGGACGAGGCGCACCGCTCGCAGTACGACTTCCTGGACGGCTACGCCCGCCACCTGCACGACGCGCTGCCCAACGCCACCTACCTCGGCTTCACCGGCACGCCCATCGAGACCGCCGACAAGTCCACCCGCCAGGTGTTCGGCGACTACATCGACATCTACGACCTCACCCGGGCTGTGGAGGACGGGGCGACGGTGCGCATCTTCTACGAATCCCGCCTCGCCAAGGTGAGCTTGCCGGAGGAGGCCCGATCGGCGATCGACGACGAGGTCGACGACGTCACCGAAGGGACCGAGACCGAGATCGCCGAGCGAGCCAAGTCACGCTGGGCCCGTCTCGAAGCGATCGTCGGAGCGGATGACCGGCTCGACGCCATCGCCGCGGACATCGTCGAGCACTGGGAGGCGCGCCGGTCGAACCTTCTCGGCAAGGCGATGGTGGTCTGCATGAGCCGGCGCATCTGCGTCGAGCTGTACGACCGCATCGTGGCGCTGCGCCCTGGGTGGCACGACACCGACCCGGCTGCGGGCAAGGTCAAGGTGGTGATGACCGGCTCGGCTGCGGACCCGGCCGAGTTCCAACCGCACCTGCACACCAAGGAGACCCAGCGGGCCATCAAGGCGCGGGCGAAGGATCCCGAGGACCCGCTCGAACTGGTGATCGTCCGCGACATGTGGCTCACCGGGTTCGACGCGCCGGCGATGCACACCATGTACGTCGACAAGCCGATGCAGGGCGCCGGGCTCATGCAGGCCATCGCCCGGGTCAACCGGACGTTCCGCGACAAGCCCGGCGGGTTGATCGTCGACTACATCGGCATCGCCCCGAACCTGCGCAAGGCGCTCGCCGAGTACTCGCCGTCGGACCGCGACCAGGCGGGCGTGCCCATCGAGCAGGTCGTCGCGGTGATGCAGGAGAAGCACGACGTCGTCGCGTCGATGTTGCACGGCCTCGCGTGGTCGTCCGACCCTGCCCTGCCCGCCGACGAGCGCCTCGCGCAGCTCTGGAACGTCATGGACTTCGTGCTGGCCGACCCGGACCGCAAGGCCCGCTACCTCGACCAGGTCCTCGCCCTCACCAAGGCGTTCGCCCTCTGCGGCACGCGGGACGAGGCGATGGCGATCCGCGACGACGTGAAGCTGTTCGCGGATGTGCGCGCCGCGATCGCCAAGCTCGACCACGAAGGTGCCGGGCCGCGGGAACCTGGCAGCGCCGAGATGGACACCGCCATCGCCCAGCTCGTGTCCGAGGCCGTGGTGTCCGAAGGCGTCATCGACGTGTACGCCGCCGCCGGCATCGACAAGCCCGAGCTGTCGATCCTCTCTGACGAGTTCCTCGACGGTCTCGTCGGGGCCGAGCGGCCGAACCTCCAGCTCGAGCTGCTCCGCCGATTGCTCGACGACGAGATCCGCAGCCAGCGCCGCACCAACCTCGTGCAGGCTCGCCGGTTCTCCGAGCTGCTCGACGAGGCGATCAACCGCTACACGAACCGGGCGCTGTCGACCGCCGAGATCATCGCCGCGCTCGTCGAGCTGGCCAAGGAGCTACGCGAGTCGAAGGCCAGAGCCGGCGAGCTGGGTCTCGCCGAGGACGAGCTCGCGTTCTACGACGCCGTCTGCCAGAACGACGCCGCGGTCCTCGAGCTCGGCGACGACACGCTCAAGGCGATCGCTCACGCACTCGTGAAGGCCGTGCGCGAGTCCGCGACGATCGACTGGAACCTCAAGGAGTCCGTCCAGGCCGGGCTCCGGGCACGGGTCAAGCGACTCCTCGTCCGCTACAGGTACCCGCCCGACAAGGAGGAACGAGCCATCGAGCTCGTCCTCGAACAGGCCCAGCTCCTGGCCGACGCCGAGGCCGCGTGAACCAGGAATGGCTTGGAGCGTGGTGGCACCCGGGAGACGCCGAGCGCGTCGGAGGGCAGCTCGTCCTCGACGACCACGGGGTGGAGCCGCGGCTGTTCGGCTCCTTGACGACGTCTACCAAGTCGAAGCCCACCACCTCGGCTGGTGAGCGCCAGGTAGCCTCGAGGGGCGAGGTTCTGATCATGAGTGACGCCGCACAACCCCATGAGCCCACCGGTCCGGCCGGGTTGCCCCGCGACCTGACCGACGAGGAGCTCGAGCAGGCGCCGGCCTTGGAGTCGGTCGATGACCTACTGATCGAGGACCTCACCGACGAGGAGGCTGACGCCTTCTTCGCAGCGCTCGACTCGTGACCCGGATCGTCGTCGACACCGGGGTGGTCAGCGCGTCACTCTCACGCCGGCGACGCTCACGCGGCAGACCTGTGGATCGCGGCCAGCGCTCGCCACATCGACGCGCCGCTGCTGACCGCCGACTCGATCTTCGACGACGCACCAGGCGTGGTCGTGGTTGGGCCGTAGTCGCGCGCCACGTCGAGCTGTCGGTCGGTGAGCCCACTCACGACGCGGAGCGCGTGATCGTCTTGTGCGTGTCGAACGCGACAGCGGTGTTCTGGAAGCCGCAGGTCGCGTTGTTCGTGAACGAGGCGACCCTCCTCCCGGTGCTGATGCCGTTGGCACCAGCGGAGTCGCTCGCCGATCGGTTCCCGGAGCACATCGAGGCGGTACTCAATGCGCTCGGCACCGACCCGCGATTCGTCGCCGCCGAGATCGCCGCGACCACCGACGCGCAGTGGGCCAAGACCGCGAACCGGAGCGTGGTGGGGATGATGAACGAGTTCAGCCTCCTCGCCGAGGTCGACCGTGCCCACGAGCGCAGCGAGGACCTGGTGTCGATGTCGGTCCGGCCCGCTGGGACTCCGTGCAGTCCGCTCTACAAGCGGCACAGCTTCCCCGACCGCGAGCTGGCCGCCCTCGTTACCTCGCACCTTCCCGGCTGAGTTCGGCACGCATGTCTTTGGTATTTCTTACGGTGAACAGAAGAATAGCCAAAGAGTTGACATCGACTACTCCCGCGGCGATGCTGACGAGGTGGCCCAAACCATGCTGCGGGATCTCCCCGACCATCTGCTCTCCGAAGGGACGAGCTGGTTCACCGCACGCGAGGCCGCGGATGCCGCCGGGGTGCCGCTTGCCCACGTCTACCCGGGCTTGAAGCGACTGGCGGATCGTGGCCAGATCTTCTCACCGGCGCGGGGCTTCTACGTGCCGATCCCACCAGAGTTCCGGACGTGGGGCTCGGTCCCGGCGACGCACTTCGTCGACGCGATGATGCGCCACCTCGACCGTCGCTACTACGTCGGTCTGCTGTCGGCTGCCGAGCTGCATGGCGCGGCGCACCAACGGCCCCAGGTGTTCCAGGTGATGGTCGAACGGCCGCTCGCGAACCGGCGCAACGGGCGGACGCGGCTGAGCTTCCACGTACGGTCACGGCTCGCCGAGGTACCCAGCCAGCGGATGACCACCCCGACGGGCTACCTCGTCGTGTCCACGCCGGAGGCGACGGTGCTCGACATGGCGTCCCGGCCCGCTGATGGGGGCGGGCTCGACAACGTGGCCACCGTGCTCGTGGAGCTGGCCGAGGAAGGCACGCTCGACGTCGCCGCCCTCGTGGCCGCCACCGAGTCGTCAACGGTCTCGGCGCTGCGTCGGGTCGGTTGGATGCTCGAAAGGTTCACCGACCTCGACGTGAGCGAAGTCCGTGAGCTGACTACCGCATCGGCGCCGACCATGCTCGACCCCCACGGCGGCCGCCGCGGTCCGATCGACGCCGGCTGGGGCCTCATCCTGAACACATCGGTGGAGCCCGAGGCGTGATCGCCGCGGCGCACGTCACCCAATGGGCGCAGCACGCACCTTGGCCGACACGAGAGCAGGTCGAACAAGACCTCGCGCTGTCACGGCTGATCGCGGAGATCGCCAACCATCCGCTGCTCGGCAACGAGCTGGTGTTCCGTGGCGGCACCTGCCTCCACAAGCTCCACATGTCGACACCGCGCCGCTACAGCGAGGACCTCGACTACGTGCGCGTGACCAGCACCGGGGTCGGTCCTGTGCTCGACGCGTTGCGCGACATCGGCAAGCTGCTCGACCTCGAGGCCCGCACGAAGGTGACCCAGCACCCCAAGGTCCAGTTCCGAGCCGAGTTCGACTCTGGCGCGCCGATCCGGATCAAGGTCGAGATCAACACCTATGAGACCAGCCCCGCTCGGCCTCTTGTCCGAATCCCGTACACGGTCGACTCGCCCTGGTGGAGCGGCCAGGCCGACGTGCAGACTGTGCGTCGCCGGAGCTGGTGGCGTCCAAGCTGCGAGCGCTCCACCAACGCCGCAAGGGACGCGACCTGTTCGACCTCTGGCTGGCGTTGACGGAGATGCACCTCGACCCCGCCGAGATCGTCGCCTGCTTCGCCCCGTACCGGCCCGACGGCTACGACCGCGCGGCTGCCGAGGCGACCCTGGCCGAGCACGTATCCCACGTCGGCTTCCGTGGTGACCCCGCCGCGCTCACCGAGGTACCCAGCGACTACGACATCGATGCCGCGGCCGCCCTCATCAGAGCGGAGCTGCTCGCTCGCCTCTGAAGACCTACGGGTTCATCTCACCAGTCCTCCGTGGCCGCAGTGACCGTCGCGCTGAGGTCGCAGCGGACGCCGACGTAGCGGCTGAGGGTGAACGCCGCGTTGGCGTGGCCGAGCAGCGTGGCCACCACCGCAGGGTCGAGTCCCACGTCGAAGAGCATCCAGCACGCCGCGACGTGACGGAGGTCGTGGGGATGCCACACCGCCGCGGTCGAGCGCTTCATCGGCCAGCCAGCGTCACGGGCGGCACGCGCCCAGACTCGCTGGAACCAACGCCGGTTCGCGAAGTCGCCGTCCTTGTCGGGGAACAGCAGCCCCTCGGTTCCGCGCTCGAACTCGGCCCGCTGCGTCCACGCTTCGAGCGGTTCGACAAGGCTGGCCGGGAACGTGGTCACTCACGGATGGATCGTGGCGACGCGGAGGGTTGGCGCGTTCGACAGGTTGATGTCCGTGGTGACCAGCGTTGCATCCAGGTGCTCGGCCAGCACGACGTACAGGGCATCGGCAATGGTCGGGTTTGCTCGCTTCGACCACGCATCGGCCAGCAACGGGCGAACCTGCACCCGTCGCAGCGGTGTAGTGGACAGTGACGTCATCGCTTGGGCGGCCCGAGCGCTCAGAACCCCACCGCGGAGTTCGGCCCGACGCAACGCCGCGGCGACCTCGGCGAAGAAGTGCTGGGGCACCCACCACTGGGCGCCCGTCGGGAGCAATGGTTGAAGCCTGCGGCCGGTGGCTGTGTCGAGCAGGAGATCGACGCTCGCCGAC
>CAYSCB010000080.1:0-10325 GCA_964429335.1 uncultured Aquihabitans sp. | reverse complement strand
AGGGCTTCAAATTTTGGAACATGGTCGCGACCATCGGCGCGTTCACGATCGCGGTGTCCCTGACCCTGTTCATGGTGAACGTGGCGCTGAGCTACCGGTCCCACAAGAAGCATCCGGTCGACCCCGGTCCTGATCTGTGGGACGCCCGTTCGCTCGAGTGGATGACCGCGTCGCCGACCCCCGAGCACAACTTCGACGAGCTCCCCGTGGTCGAGGAGATCGACGAGTTCTGGCACCGCAAGTACGGCCACGACGATCGGGGCCGACTCGTTCGCATCGCCGCGACCGAGGACGTCGTGCAGACCGGCGACGCCACCGACGTCCACCTGCCGTCGCCGTCGTACTGGCCGCTCGTGATGGCCGCCGGGTTCCCGCTGATCGGCTACGGCCTCATCTTCAACCTGTGGTGGGCCGTGCCGGGTGTCCTGCTCGTCGTGGTCGCGATCTTCGGGTGGGTCTTCGAGCCATCGACCGATCCCGACGCCGGTCACCACCACGACGAGGACATCCCCGGCGGGGGACGTCCGGATGCGGTCGAGGGGACCGACGGAGAGGAGGCGGAGGACGGCTCCGCCGACAGCGGTACCGTGCCGGCCGGCGAGGACGCCGATGAGCGCGAGCTCGAACCGGCGATGGCGAGCACCGAGGAGACGACCGTTGTCTGAGATCGCGCTCGAACCCATCGAGGACCTGGAGTTCCCCGACGACATCCACGAGACGTCGACGGGCATCTCCAACCCGAAGTTGGCGATGTGGACCTACCTCGCGTCGGACTGCATGCTCTTCGGCGGCCTCATCTCGACCTACCTCCTGTACAAGAACCGTCCGGGCAACATCCCCGGACTCGCCGGATCGACGCTCAAGGCCTCGGAGCTGTTCAACTTCCCGTTCACCTCGATGACGAGCTTCATCCTGTTGATGAGCTCGTTGACGATGGTGCTGGCCGTGAACTCCGTGATGAGCGGTGACACCAAGCGGATGCGCCTCTGGCTGGGAGCGACGTGCACCCTCGGCGGTCTGTTCCTGGCAGGCCAGGTGTACGAGTTCACGGAGTTCCTCGGAGAGGGACTCGGCTACACCGTCAACGTGTCGGCATCAGCGTTCTACACGCTGACCGGCTTCCACGGCGCCCACGTCGCGGTGGGCATCATCATGTTGCTGAGCGCCATCGGCTACTCCTTCCGGCGGAAGCTGGAGGCCGAGGCGGTGGAGGTGCTCGGGCTGTACTGGCACTTCGTGGACATCGTCTGGGTCGTGATCTTCGCGGTCGTCTACCTGATCCCGTGATCCACACGACGCAACGAACCGCCGACGACCGAGCTGCACGAGACGACGAGGAGCACCGGTGAGCACGACAGTGGAAGAACTCGACGACGACTCCCCGGTGCACCCGGGTGAGCGCCACACCCATGGACCGTCGAACCGCACCTACTTCACGATCTTCTGGATCCTGATCGCCATCACGGCGCTCGAGGTGTCGACCTACTTCTGGGACTCGTGGCTGGGTCGGACCGACACCAGCAAGGTCGCGTACCCGATGCTGATCGTGTTGATGGTGATCAAGTTCGGGTTGATCGCCTCGTTCTTCATGCACCTGCGCTTCGACGACCGGACGTTGACGCGGATCTTCTACTTCGGTGTGCTCGTGGCGCTCGTCGTCTACACGGCGACGCTCGCGACGATGAACATCTTCACCGACAACGGCAACCCGTGGTTCAACGATCCGCCGCCGCAGGTGACGACCACGACCGTCGCCCCGACCGCCGGCGGCTGATCGCCGGCCGACCCGGACGGTCGGCCTCGGTGACGAAGGGTCACTCCCAACGGAACGTGAGTGCCGCGGCGACGGGTGCGACGAGTGCCCACACCGTGAGCGACACCCACGCCCACATCGGGACGCTGGTGCCGGTGAACGAGCCGATCAGCACCTCCGACAGGGGTGCAGCCGGCAGCAGCTTCGAGATGGTCGCGAGACCGGCCGGAAGGTGTGACAGCGGGATCACCATGCCGCCGATGAGCAGCAGCACCAGGTAGAGCCCGTTCGCCAGGGCGAGCGTCGTGATCCCCGGCAACGTCCCGGCGAGGAACAACCCGAGGCCGGCGAACGCGGCAGTCCCGAGCAGACCGGCCGCGACCGCGGCGACCCAACCCGACGCCGGAGGGGACCATCCCAGGAGCAGACCGACGCCCATCAGGACCGTCCACTGGACGACCTCGATGATCAGGACCATGACCATCTTGGCCGACACCCAACGCCGCCGACCGAGCGGTGCGGCGCCGAGGCGCTTGAGGACGCCGTAGTGACGTTCGAACCCGGTGCCGATGCCGAGCGACACCAGTGACGTCGACATGACCGCCAGGGCGAGGACGGCAGGCACCAGGTAGTCGATCGGTTCGTCGACGGGACCGCTCGGCAGGATGTCGACGCTCGAGAAGAAGACCAGCACCAGCAGCGGGATCCCGATGCTCACCAGGATCTGCTCTCCCTGACGGGAGCTCAGAGTGAGCTCCGTCCGGAGCTGCGACAGGAAGGGTCTCATGGCTGCTCCGCACGACTGGTGAGACGACGGAACACGTCGTCGAGGCGCTGGCGCCCGGCGCGGAGGTCCTCGAGCGGAAGATCCTTCTCGGCGAGCCAGGCGGTGACCGCAGCGACGTTCGCTGGCGAGGGTGCGATCTCGACGCGGTACTCACCCCGGGTGACCTCGGTGACCGTCGTGCCGAGGTGCGCACCGAGATCGTCGGTGGGGAGACCGGTGGGGGCGCCGAAGAGGATGTGGTCGGCATCGGTGGGTCGGACGAGGTCGGACGGTGTTCCGGACGCGACCACCAGACCGTGGTCGATGATCACGACGTGGTCCGACGCACGTTCCGCCTCGTCGAGGTCGTGGGTCGTCATCACCACGCACACGCCCTCGTCGCGCAGGGTCGCGACGACCTCCCGGACGGCGTCTCGCCCCTCGAGGTCGATGCCAGCGGTCGGTTCGTCGAGGAACACGACGTCGGGGCGTCCGATGATCGCGAGCGCCAACGACAGCCGTCGTTGCTCCCCGCCGGACAGCCGGCGGTACGGCGTGCGGACACGGTGCGACAGGGCGACGCGGTCGAGCAGCTCAGCGGAGTCGAGCGGATCCGAGAAGAAGCCGGCGTACTGGCGCATCAGCTCCCCCGGACGGATGGCGGTGGGGATGCCGCCGTCCTGGAGCATGACGCCGACGCGTCGTGTCAGCTCATGGTGGTCGCGGATGGGATCGAGCCCGAGGACGCTCGTCCGACCGGAGGCCGCGGGTCGGTAACCCTCGAGGTGCTCGACCGTCGAGGTCTTGCCGGCGCCGTTCGGGCCGAGCACGGTGGTGACCGCGCCGGCGCGGGCGACAAACGACACGCCGTCGACGGCGACCGTGGTCCCGTAGCGGATGACGAGGTCCTCGACGACCACCACGGCGTCGTCGCTGTTCACCGCTGGGGAGGCGGAGATGCCGGTGGCCACGTCCGGCGACGCTACCGCTCCTTCCCCGTTCTGTTCGGCAGAACACAACGGATCCGTTGTGTTCTGCAGAACAGAACGGGTGGGTGAGGAGGATCAGGGTTCGGGGGTGCGAGGTGGGCGCCGCTACCGTTCGTGCATGCTCGACGTGCGCCTGTTCCGCAACGACGCCGACGCGGTGCGAGCCGGACTCGTTCGCCGCGGCGAGGATCCGACCGCGGTCGATGAGGTCGTCAGGATCGATGCGGAGTTGCGCAACCTGACCGCCCGTCGCGATGGCCTGCGCGCCGAGATCCGTGCCTTGTCGAACGAGGTCGGGGCGTTGTTCCGCGACGGTCGTCAGGATGACGCGACCGAGCTGCAGGAGCAGAGCCGCATCCTCGGCGCCGAGGAGAAGGCCCTCGACGCGGGCGCTGACGAGCTCGCCGTCGAGTTGCGTGAGCGCCTGCTGCGCATCCCGAACCTCCCGGCGCCCGATGCGCCCGACGGCGGAGGTGAGGACGACAACGTCGTGGTGCGGGTGGAACGCTACGACGCGGGTTCCTACGCGGACCATCAGCGGGTGCCGCACTGGGAGATCGGCGAGCAGCTCGGCATCCTCGATGTGGAACGGGCGGTCAAGCTCTCGGGATCCATGTTCGTGATGTACCGCGGGGCGGGAGCGGCGCTCGTCCGGGCCTTGTGCCAGCTCGCCCTCGACCGCAACGTCGACCTCTACGAGGAGATCCGTCCGCCGACGCTGGTGCGCACCGACACCATGGTCTCCACCGGTCATCTGCCGAAGTTCGAGGAGGAGGCCTACCACCTCGAACGTGATGACCTCTGGGCGATCCCGACCGCTGAGGTACCGCTCACCTCGCTCGCACGCGACGAGATCCTCGACGAGTCCGAGCTCCCACGACGCTTCTGCGCCCACACGAGCTGCTTCCGCCGGGAGGCGGGCTCGGCCGGAAAGGACACCCGCGGACTGCTGCGCGTGCACGAGTTCGACAAGGTCGAGATCCTCGCCTACGCCACGGAACTGCAGTCCGCCGATCTGCACGCGGAGATCCTCGAACGCGCCGAGTCGACGATCCGTGACCTCGGCCTGGCGTACCGGATCCTCGACCTCTGCGCCGGTGACATCGGAGCGTCCTCACGGCGCACCTTCGACATCGAGGTGTATGCCCCCGGGGTCGACCGGTGGCTCGAGGTCAGCTCGGTCAGCTGGTTCGGGGACTACCAGGCGCGCCGGGCCAACGTCCGCTACCGCCCGGACGGCGGGAAGGGGACCGAGATCCTGCACACCCTCAACGGCTCTGCGCTCGCCGTGCCGCGAGTCTGGGCGGCGATCGTCGAGACCTACCGGCAGTCCGACGGCACGGTCGCGGTGCCCGAGCTGCTGCGGCCGTACATGCGGGGCCTCACGACCATCGCCTGACGCTGGTGGTCTCTTCCCGTTCTGTTGTGCAGAACCAGAAGGATCCTTCTGGTTCTGCACAACAGAACGGGAAGACGAGTGGGCCGCCACCGGTCCAGTTGCCAGTGACTCGAGCCTCGCACGCTACGCTCGGGTGTCACAGGCGATGGAGCTCGCCTTCGACCGCCGGTCCGCCGGCTGATGGCTCCTACCGATGGGTGCACGACGCGCCCGGAAGGTGGGAACCGAACCGCTCGGTTGCCCACTCCCAACAGGAGGTGACGTGACCGACCCGGACGACCCGGCAACCCCCGTCACCGCACGTCTGCGGACCATCGCCAGGTCCCAGCTCGAGGTGGTCGGCGGGCTGCTCCGGTGGGTGGCGCTCGGGATGCTCGTGGGTGTGCTCGGTGGCGCGGCATCGGCGGTGTTCCTGGAATCGCTCCGTTGGGCGACGGCGACGTTCCACCGCGATGGGTGGCTCCTGTGGCTCCTGCCGCTGGCGGGCCTGTCGATCGGGCTCGCCTACCACTACGGCGGTGGTCGCAGCGTCGAGGGCAACAACCTCATCCTCGACGAGATCCACGACCCGACGGACTGGGTGCCGCGTCGCATGGCACCGATGGTCCTGATCGGCACCGTCGTCACCCACCTCTTCGGCGGTTCCGCCGGGCGGGAGGGCACCGCCATCCAGATGAGCGGCAGCCTCACCGACGCCGCGTCGCGGGTCCTGCGCCTGCACGGCGCCGACCGGCGGATCATGCTCGTCACCGCCATCGCCGGTGGCTTCGGCTCGGTGTTCGGTGTTCCACTCGCCGGGGCGGTGTTCGCCCTCGAGGTGCAGGCGGTGGGTCGCCTGCGCTACGAAGCACTCGTCCCCTGCCTCGCTGCGTCGGTCACGGGCGATCTCGTGGTCCGCGGCCTCGGCGTCCACCACACGGTCACACCGCACATCGGACAGATCGACCTGTCGGTCGGACTGCTCGCGAAGGTCGCGCTCGCCGGCGTCTGCTTCGGGGTCGTCTCCACGGCGTTCAGCGTCGGCACCGAACGGGTGAAGGACCTGTTCGCACGGACGGTGGGCTGGGCGCCGGCGAGGCCGCTGATCGGCGGCGTGATGGTCGTGGCGCTCACCTACGCCGTCGGGAACCGCCTCTACAACGGGCTGTCGGAAGGCCTCATCGAGGCGAGCCTGTTCAGTGGCCACGTCCCGACCTGGGCGTTCGCGCTCAAGTTGGTGTTCACCGTCGTCACCCTCGGGTCGGGGTTCGTCGGCGGCGAGGTCACACCCCTGTTCGTCATCGGTGCGACGCTCGGTGCGACGCTGGCGGCACCACTCGGCGTGTCGCCGGCGCTGCTCGCGGCACTCGGCTTCGTCGCGGTCTTCGCAGGAGCGTCCAACACGCCGCTCGCCTGCACGATCATGGGCGTCGAGATGTTCGGCGCCGGAGCGGTCCCGTACTTCGCCGTCGCATGCGTGATCAGCTACGTGTTCTCCGCCCACCACGGCATCTACACAACGCAGCGCTCGGAGGGCCCCAAGGTCCCCGGTCCGCACCGTCGACCGGGTGGTGGCGACGGGAGCTCAGGATGAGTCGGCCTACGCTGAGGTCCGTGACGAGTGAACCATCGGCCGGGTCGGGACGGGACCCGGACCTGGACCATCGGATCGACTACGACCGCGACGTGCTCCTCGAGGCCGGCGCTCCCGGGGATCCGTACGTGCTGTTCGAGCGGTGGCTCGGTGAAGCCGAAGCGGCAGGCGAACCCGAGTTCAACTCGATGGCCGTCGCGACCGTCGACGTGTCCGGCGCTCCGACGGTTCGCAACGTCCTGCTGCGCCGCCTCGACGACGAGGGTCGCCTGGAGTTCTTCACGAACCGCGACAGCCGCAAGGGAGTCGACCTTGCTGGCGATGACCGGGTCGCGGTGCTGTTCAGCTGGTTGGCGCTGCATCGCCAGATCCGGATCGAGGGCAGCGCCACGCCGACCGACGACGACGTCAGCGACGCCTACTTCGCGAGCCGCCCGCGTGAGAGCCGCATCGGTGCCTGGGCCAGCGAGCAGTCTCACGTCGTGGCCGATCGGGCCGTACTCGAGGCGCGCGTCGAGGAGATGACACGACGGTTCGCCGACGCGGAGGTCCCTCGCCCGCCGAACTGGGGTGGCTACGGGGTGACCCCCCACACGTTCGAGTTCTGGCAGGGCCGACCCAGCCGACTCCACGACCGCCTCCGCTACCGTCGCGGGCCGTCGGGCGACGGATGGGTGCGCGAGCGTCTCGCACCCTGACACTTCCGCAAAACAGGGGTCGCAATCGACACGTTGTGTCGATTCGACGCCCCAGAACGCGAGATCGGGGGCTGCAGCCTCAGAGGTCGAGCGGTCTGCGCTCCCCGTCGGCCCCCTTCACCGACGCCCCGGTCGGCCAGACGTGGTCGGATCGCTCCGGCACGTGGATCTGCACCCCGCTGAACACGGCGACGTCCATGTCCCGCCACGCCCCGAGCGCGTCGAGCTCGGCCCACATCTCGGTCTCGATCGCGAGCGCCACGCGGTGGGTGAGCTCCACGACCTCGAGCGGGACCGAACCGGATCCGCCGGCGGCGAAGTCGAGGAGGCGCTGCGCCTCGTGGTCGTCGAGACCCGGAGGCAACGAGTCGACCTCACCGCTCTTCAGCGCGGCGAGCAGCGACGCGATCGCACCGCAGGTCGACGTCGGGCGGTCCTGTTGGCGTCGCAGGCTCTGACCGAGTCCACCGTCGGGATCCATTCCGATGTGCGGCATGCCGAAGACGAGCAGATGACCGCGTCCCCCGGCGTCGGGGACGTGGGACAGGCACGCCTGCCAGCCGGTGCGCCCCAACGAGGGGAGACCACCGAGTCCGCCGAGGGCGAACGGACGGTGCCAACGTCCGGCGACCTCCTCGATCAGGTGCTGGGTGAGCTCGTCGCGGCAGATCGACACCGCGGCGAAGGTGTTCTCGGGTCGGAAGTCGAACGGATCGAGCGCGGTGGCGACCCGGTCGAGATAGGTCCCGATGGGGATGGCGTCGGGGAATCGAGCGCGGAGTCGGCTGAGGATGGGCACCCGTTCAGGGTTCCACGGTCTCGCTGTCGGATTCCAGCTCGGTGACACCGGCGCCGTGTCGACGGAGGAGGGTGACGGCCACCGCTGCGGAGATGATGATCAGGGCGCCGACCGCGAGGCGGGCGCCACCGATGCCCTCGGCCCAGTTCTGCAGGCTGCTCTGCACGTTCCGCGTCCACTCGACGACGGAGGACGAGTTGCCCGAGTTGAGCTCCTGCACCTCGACCCAGCCGTAGTAGGCCACGAAGGTGCCGGCGATCACCAGGAGACCGCCGGAGATCTTCTGCATGTGGGGCAGCAGTCGGCGGAACGTCGTCACGATGCCGCTGCGCGCCAGCGCGACCGCCATCGTCAGGATCGCCAGGGTCATGCCCATGCCGAGCCCGTAGGCGAGGAACGACGCGAGGCTCTGGCCGAAGGAGCCGTCGATCGTGACCGACACCAGGCCGATGAAGACCGGGATCGTGCAGCTCAGCGACGCGATCGCGTACGAGATGCCGTACAGGAACATGGTGAGCAGCTCGCGTCCCTCGCGTCCGACGTCCATGTGCGGAAGCCGGACGATCGGCTCGAACCCTCGCAGCACGGCGATCCCGAGCACGACGAGGCCGACGCCGATCGCGATCGTGAACCACGGCAGGCGCTGTCCGACGACCGAGCTGACCGACGACCAGATCAGGCCCATGATCCCGAACACGACCAGGAACCCGGCGGTGACCGATGCCGACACGACCAACGCCCGCAGGATCGGGCCCCGTCGTGTGGAGCCGTCGGTCGGAGAGGCGGTCAATCCCGCGTCTCCGTCGAGCCCCAGGAAGTAGCTCAGGTAGGCGGGGAGCAGCGCGAACCCGCACGGGTTCACCGTTGCCACCATGCCGGCGGAGAACGCGATGGCGAGTCGGGCGCCCATGGCTGCGATGGGGCCGATCAGTCCAGGAGCCGGTCGGCCCGAAGCATGTCGGTCAGCTGTGCCGCTGTCAGCGCACCGTTGTGGAGCGCGACGACCTTGCCCTTCGCGTCGATGAGCACGGTGCGGGGAAGTGCTGTTCCCCCGAATGCGGCGAAGATCTCGGCCTGTGGGTCGCGGGCGTTCGGATAGGTGACACCGGTCTTGGTGACCATCTTCTCGCCGGCGGCGGCGGTGTCGGTGACGTTGACCCCGATGAGCGCGAGCTTCGAGCCGTTGTCGGTCGACACCTTCTCCAGGTCGGGCATCTCCTTGAGACACGGTGCACAGGTCGAGGACCAGAAGTTCAACACGACCGGCTTGCCGCGTAGATCCGACAGGGACTGCTCGGTGCTGTCGAACATCTGGAGCTTGACGTCGGGTGCGGTGTCGCCGACGCGGGCGGGATCGGTGCCCTCAGGGACCAGCGCTGTCACCTGCAGGTCGTCGAGGGCGTCGGTCACCTTCACGGCACGACTGTCCGAGCGGGTTCCGAACCACAGGACTGCTCCGGCAGCGGTGAGCGCCAACGCCGTGATCAGGAACAGCCCCAACGGCCCGACGGGGAGCGCCCGGCGACGCCTGGAGGGGCGACGGTTCTCGGCGCTCGTGGCGCCCTCGGAGGCGTCGGTGACGTCGGGCTCGGTCATGGGAGGGAGGCGGGGGACCCGATGGCGGGATCGACCCGTGCCGACCCCGCCATCGTAGTGATCTGCTCCTGTTGCAGTCAGGTCGCGAGCCGGGAGGCGTCGGTCACGCCGATGCTCTCACGAGGCGTCGGTACGCCTCCGGCACGGCGACCTCCGGAAAGCGGTCACCCGGTCGAGGGGTCTTGGGAGGCCGTCCACGCCGCCGCTTGTGCAGGACGATCCGACCTGCGACGAACAGGTGCCCACCCCAGATCCCGTGCTGTTCGCGGCGGACGACGGCGGCGTCGAGACATCGTGTGCGGACCGGGCAGCCCAGGCAGACACGTTTCGCGGCACCGATCTCGTCGACGTCGTCGCTGAAGAACAGGGCGGTGTCGAGGTCGCGGCAGGCGGCGTCGCTCTCCCAGGGCTCCGGGGTCACGGCCAACGCCGTGGCGGTCCGTCGGTCGGGGGAGGTGTCGGTGGTGCTCATCGTGGTGCTCCTGTGGTGATGTGCGGACCGGAGGGGTGTCCGGCGGTGGAGGGTGGGTCGGCAGGCGGCGGAGGAAGCGGTGCGAAAAGCAGAGGAGCCGCCGGGTGGATCTCCACCCGGCGGCTCCGGAGCCGTACCTGCACAGTGACCTGGGGGTCAGTGTGGAGGGGCTCCCCGAGGGGTGGAGGCGTCGACCGGGCAGGCGAACATGCCGCCGGGCTTGACGCCGTGCAGGTTGGTGATCCCGTAGGCCGTCGCAGCCGAGTCGAGATGCAGACGC
>CAYSCB010000079.1:0-10413 GCA_964429335.1 uncultured Aquihabitans sp. | reverse complement strand
AAGAACTCTGGCGAGACCACGACGTCTTCCTCGACCCTCGTGACCGTTCGGACACCCAGTTCGTAGCTCTTCAGCAAGTCACACAGCTGGTCCCCATCGATGAGTTCGATCGGCGGCGCGCCGTCGCGAGTGGCCTCGCTCTGTGCCTCCTTTGTGAACGATCCGGTGGTGATCAAGAGCCCCTTGTCGCCACGACCGGTCATCGCTCCACGGAAGTCGCGTACCGCATGAGGGGCGACCTTGCCCTGGTACCGCTTGCACTGGAAGAAGGTCTGGAAGCTGACGAGAGAGAGCCGATAGACGCCCACCCCGTCGATGCCGCCGTCGCCGGACTTGCCCGTCACGGTGACGTTCACGAAGCCCGCCTCTCGGAGGAGCCGTTGGGCGAGGCGCTCGAAACCGTCCGGCGGCATGCTCAAGAGGCGGTCGAGCAGCTGTCGCTTCCAGTCGAGCTCATCGAGCTCTTCAGGGGCTGCGTCGGTCTCGGCCGCATCGTCAGGCGGCGGCTGCCTGAGGCGTTCCGCCCGCTGCGCTGCGAGTTCCTTGCGCCATTCCCGATCCCGCTCGATCAACTCGGGTTCGGTGGCCGTCCGGCCGTAGTCGGTCAAGGACCAGACCCCTCGCACGCTGTTCTCCAGCGCTCCGAGGTTCTTCAGGTTCGTCCGAGCCCAGGCGAGGCGGTACTCGATCTCCGACTTACTCGAGTCGCCGTGCGGTACGGCGAGCTGGTCCTCGCTGAACCGCTCATGCTCGATGACCTTGTCGACGATCTCCTGGATCGTTCCCGACCCACCGAGGATCTTCAGGGCCTCGATCGTCGGACCGAACAGCTGATTCCACTGCGGGATGACGACATCTGCATCGACCATCGCGTGACCGTACCCAACGCCGCCCCTGCCTCACGGTTTGTCTCACGAATCTCTGGACGAACACGGAGATCAGCGGTTGAATCACGTGAGACGTCAGCGCAGATTCCCGGACAGGGCGGGCCACGACGGACCTGGGTGGACACTTGACCCCACGACTTGTAGTCGACAGGTCATCTGGGCGACGACCAGCTACAAGGTCGCCACCCGTCGAACTTATAGTCGACAGGTCGTCTGGGCGACGACCAGCTACAAGGTGGTTGTGTCCTGGATCACGGGGGGACCGGCGTGCTCGTCCTGCATGGGACGGTCGATCCGATCGTGCCGTGCGCTGCTCGAGCTCATCACCGGTCCGACCGACACCGACATCTCGGCGACGGCCACGGTCCTCGACTTCTTCGACGGCCGCTGGGCTCCATCGGCCTCACGCCCCCCACATCTGCGAGCGCACGAACTCGTAGACGCCCCGGAAGTCGGTGACCGCCTTGTCGGGCAACGGCCGGACGCCACCGAGTGCCTCGGCGCCCCACATGATCTGCGCGTTGTGCTCCACCACGAGCGTCGAGTGCATGGCGTCGTCGACCGATCCGCCGATGCAGACCATGCCGTGGTTGGCCATGAGGGCTGCCGACCGGTCCTGCAACAGGGCGGCGAGCTCGGACGCGAGCTCTGCCGTTCCGCTCTGGCGGTACGGAGCGCAGGGCACGTCGCCGCCGATGTAGATGACGAACTCGTCGATCCCGGCGGGGATCGGCCGCTGGGCCACAGCGAACATCGAGGAGTACCGGGCGTGGCAGTGGACCACGCCGCGCACATCGGGCAACGTCCGGTAGCACTCCAGGTGGAGCGCCTTCTCGGACGTGGGCGAACGGTCGCCCTCGAGCACCTCGCCGTCGAGGTCGACCACGACGAGGTCGTCATCACGCATCGTCTCGTAGCGGACCGCCGACGGGGTCATCACGACCCGGTCCCCGACGCGACCGGAGACGTTGCCGGCGGTGCCGGACACGAGACCCCGGGTGTGGAGCTGCTTCGCTGCGGCGAGCACCGCGGCCCGGACCTCGCCGATGGTCGCGCTCACCGGTCGGTTCCGGACGTGCGGCTCATGATCCACGTGGTTCGGTTCATGCGAGGACCTCCGGGTTGACGCAGTAGCGGGGCGTTCGCCCGTCGAGCAACGCGGCGATGTCGTCGGCGAGCATGGCGGAGTGGTTCGCCTCGGTGTCGTAGGTCGCACCGCCGATGTGCGGGGTCAGCACGACGTCATCGCGACGGAGCAGCGGATGGCCCTCCGGCAGCTGCTCCCCGTCGAAGTGGTCGAGGCCGGCACCGGTGAGCCTGCCGCTGTCGAGTGCGGCGACGAGCGCGTCGAGATCGTGGAGCGCGGCTCGCGCGGTGTTCAGGAACACCGATCCCGGACGCATCGCGTCGAACTGGGCTGTGCCCATCATGGCGAGCGTCTCGGAGGTGACCGCCGCGTGTATCGACACGACATCGCAGAGCGGGAGCATCTCCTCGAGGGAGCTGTGGGTGGCGTCGGGGTTGAACGGGTCGTAGGAGAGGACGCTCATGCCAAGGCCCGCGACGCGCCACGCGGTCGCTCGACCGACGGCGCCGAGACCCACCAGACCGATGGTGCGGCCGGCGAGGATCGCTACCGGCGATTCGTCGAGCTCAGCGGCCCGCCGTACACACCATCGAGCACCTGAGCTGGCCGTCGGGTTCGACGTGGCCCCGCCGTCGCCGTTGTGCCCCTGTGTTCTGAGCGTCGGGCGTGCAGATCGCCGCGTGTGGCTGTCGTGGTTGATGGACGATCAGATCCTGGCGACATGGATGTTCGGGTAGCCGGACGACAGACGGTTCAGGTCCGCGTCGTCGGTGGTCAGGAGGACGCCGCCACCCGCCTCTACCGCAGCGGCCACGACGTGAGCATCGGCCAGATCGCTCGAGTCGGCGCGGGCGGCGCTCAGGACTCCGCCGACATAGCGGGCGAACCCCCGGTCGGTGTCGCGGACATCGATGAAGCTCTGTCGGCTCAGGCATGCGTCGACGACCTGGTTCCGGCCCGGTCCTCGACAGAGCTCTGCCAGGATCACCGCCGGGGTGACCACGTCGCGGGACAAGCGGCGGGCAGCCTCCAGCGCTGCCCTGACCTCGTGGAACCGGTCGCCACGGGCCCGGGCCAGAGCCGAGAGCGCTTCGGCGTCGAGGACGAGGACCCGACTCACCCGAGCAGGTCCATGTACTTCTGGACCAGGGCCTCATCGACTGGGCCGTGCGAGGCGTCGAGCTCGCTGAGCATCTCCTCGAGCAGTCGCTGGCGTCGTCGGCGCATCAATTCGGCTCGGATCGCTTCGTTGACCTGGGTCGAGACAGCGTCGCCACCAGCCTCGAGCTCGGCGACGAGGTCCTCGTCCAAGGACACCGACACCTTGCGCTTCCTTGTAGCGGTCATACTGAAAGCCTACCGAAGTAGGACGTCGAGCGGCGTCCTGCCGGCGTGGCCCGGCGGAGTGAGAGGCCCGTTCTGTTCGCGAGCGCCGAGAACCCGTCGACGGTTCGGTCCCCATGGTCAGCATGGCAACGTCGACCGCCACACCCGTACCGAGAACGTCTCAGGTCGAATATCGACGTGACACGTGCCGAGTTCGGGGGTGGACGCGGGGCGGCGTGCCGGAGGTTGCGCGATGCTCATCGGATGCTCGACCACCTCGGAATCCAGTGCAGCGATGTCGCGGTGAGCGCAGCGTTCTATGACCGTGTGCTCGCACCGCTCGGGGTCACCCGGCTGATGGAGCCCCACGAGGGTGTCATCGGCTACGGCACCCAGACGCCGGTGTTCTGGCTGGGTCCGCTGTCGGAGAACCACACCGGTTGGCGAGAGGACCACATCGCGTTCTCCGCTGCTGACCGCGCCGCGGTGCAGGCGTTCTTCGACGCCGCGGTCGCTGCGGGCGCGGAGGTTCTGCACGAACCGAAGGAATGGCCGATCTACCACCCTGGCTACTACGGGGCGTTCGTGCGGGATCCCGACGGCAACAACGTCGAGGCCGTCTGCCACACGGCGGGCTGATCGACATGAGGCAGCGACTCTCGCTCGTCACCCTCGGCGTCGCCGACATCGAACGATTCCGAGATCCCGGCATCCGTGTGTGAGATGGACCACTGATCGGTCGTTCTCGCACACGAACGCCAGGTTCGTCCTTCGAACCTGGCGTTGGACAGCTGTTCGACCGTCAGGTCCTGGCGAGGAGGATGTTCTCACCGCTTGCTGCTCGGAGGCCGTCGCTGCGCTCGGCGAGGTAGCGCTGCGAGACCTCGGCGGTCGTAACGCAGCGGATGTCGTCGAAGCCGGCCGATGTGGCGAGGGCGACGATCTCCTCGGGTGTGTAGAAGCTGATCCACGGCGTCCCCGAGGCTCGGGCACCGCGGGCCGCACCCTCGAGTCCGGGCCTGTCGACCTCGTCCGCCAGCTCGATCGGCAGCATGAAGGTCATCGCGGTGACCGATCCGGCTGGGAGCGTCGCGAGTCGTTCCAGCGTCGCCTCGGTGGCGGGCTTGGTGATGTACATCGACACGCCGCTCGAATACGCGACGGTCGGCATGGTCGGGTCGAAGCCTTCGGCGAGGAGCGCGGGCCACCACTCGACGCCGGCGTCGAAGTCGACCGGGACGAGTCGCAGCCGGTCCGGGACGCCGTAGCCGAGCTCGTCGAGCCGCTGGCGCTTCCACGTCTGCGGGCCCGGCTGGTCGATCTCGAACACGATGATGTCCAGGTCAGGGTGGCGTTGCGCGAACGTGTCGAGGCCCGCCCCGAGCAGGAGGTACTGGCCGACGCCCTCGGAGACGAGGAGGTCTTCGACGAAGCGGGTGCGGGCGACGACCGCGGCCCGGTAGTCGCGGGTGCCGACGGCGTGCATGTCGCCCCGGTCGCGCCAGTCGTCGGGAGGTGCGATGAGCGCGAGGCCGATCTCGTCGTCGAGCACGTGGGGCGGATCGTCGAGCTGCACGTGCAGAGCCCGCCACAGGGCGGTTCGCACAGCGCTGCTGTCGGGCTCGGAGCCCATGACCCCTCCGGCGTCGGTCATCACTCGCCCTGGAACGGTCGGATCTCGACGGGATCCTCACACGCGATCGCGGCGCGGCGGGCCCAGTCGCGCGCTGCGTCCGTGTCCGGGGCCTCGATGACCCAGAAGCCGCCCATCTGCACCCCGGATCCGGCATAGGGGCCGTCGGAGGTGGACACGTCGCCGTCATCCAGGCGGAACACCGTGGCTGTGCTCGCCGGGTGGAGTCCGCCGGCGAACACCCAGGCGCCGGCGGACTGCATCTGCGTGTTGAGCTCCTCCACCTGGGCGACACGTCGCTGCACGTCGGGCGGTTCGAAGTCGACGTCGTAGGTGTCGTCGTGCCAGACCGAGAGAAGGTACTGGGCCATCGTCGGTGCCTCCGTGGGGTGTCGGTCGATCGTCGTCGGATCAGGAATCGGTGGGGTGCGAGTTCACGACGGTGAGCTGCGCAGGCCGAAGCGGGCGCCGGTCGCGTCGGTGATCACGGCGAGTCGACCGTAGGGGGTGTCCTCGGCGGGGTGGATGACGGTGCCGCCCTGGCCGCTTGCCGCTGCGAGGGTACCGTCGACGTCGTCGCTCTCGAGGTACATCTGCCAGAACGCGGCCTCGCCGGGTGCGAGGTCCCGGCGGTTGTCCATGATCCCGGCCACCCCGCCTGCCTCGGCACCGCCGTCGGCGTCGCGGACGAGCGTGTAGCGGAACTCGTCGGTGTCGCTGACGACGTCGTAGTCCCAGCCGAACACGGCGCGGTAGAAGTCGAGCGATCCGGCGTGGTTCGAGGTGTGCAGCTCGAACCAGCTCGGGGTTCCATCGACGCCGAGTTCAGTGAACCCGCCGAAGGTGTCGGGCTGCCATGCGCCTGCGACCGCGCCGGACGGGTCGCTGAACACGAACTGGGTGCCCAGGTCCGCGACGGCCATCGGGTCGAAGTGGGCGGTCCCGCCGTTCGCGACGACGGCGGCTGCGGCGGCGGCGATGTCGTCGGTGTGGAAGTAGGGCTTCCAGGTGTTGTCCGCTGCTGCGTCGCCCATGTCGCCCATCGCTCCGGCGACGGGAGATCCCCGGTGGGCGAACTGGAAGTACCCGCCGAACTCGGGTGCTGGTTCGAGCGCCTCCCAAGCGAACACCGTCGTGTAGAAGCGTCGGGCAGCGTCGACGTCGGAGGTCCATAGGTCCATCCATGTGGGCGCGCCGTGGGGGATGTGCGTGCGGGTCGTCATGGGTGGTGCTCCTTAGTCGGTTCAGGGTGGGTCGGGCATGTGACGGTGCCATCAGTGGAGACGGTGACACGCCCCGGAACTCATCGGTCGTCATCATGATCGCTGGTGCCGTCCGTCGGGAGTCGCCTCCCGACGGACGGTAGGGTCGACGGCCAGAACAACAGGAGTGCTCAGATGGGCCAGCTCACCGTGACGGAGTTCGTGACGCTCGACGGCATCGCGCAGGCCCCCGGTGGACCCGACGAGGACCGTGAGGACGGCTTCGGGTTCGGCGGCTGGCAGGCCCCGTTCGTGGACGAGGCGACCGGCATGGCGATCTTCGAACGGGCTCGGGACATGGATGTCCTCCTCCTCGGGCGCAGGACCTACGAGCTCTTCGCGGCGTACTGGCCGGATGCGCCTGAGGAGATGCCGTTCACGGGCCTGATCAACGGTGTCACCAAGTACGTCGCGTCACGGACGTTGTCCGGACCGCTCACCTGGAACCGTTCGACCGTCCTCGACGGCGATCTCGTCGATGCGGTCACCGTGCTCAAGGATCGTCACGACTCGGTGAAGGTCATCGGCAGCCTGGACCTCGTGCAGTCGCTTCTGTCGGAGCGGCTCGTCGATCGGATCGAGCTGTGGATCCACCCCGTGGTGATCGGCACGGGCAAGCGGGTGTTCGAACCTGGGACGTTGCGGACCACGTTCGAGTTGCTTGACTCGGTCACGTACCCGACCGGCGTCGTGCACCTCGATCTCGCAGTCGCCGGCGACCCGGTCCTGGGCGACATGGCTGAAAGGGGCTCATGATGGCCGTGCGGGTTGATCTCAACATCTCGTTGGACGGGTTCGCGACGACGACAGATCAGACGCCGGAGAACCCGATGGGGGAGGACTGGTCGCGACTCGTCGCCGCGTATGTCGCGACGCGCACGTTCCGCGAGCGGGTCCTGCATGACACCTCGGGGGAAGGGACGACCGGAATCGACGACGCCTACGCCCAGGCGTACTTCGCAGAGGTCGGTGCGGAGATCATGGGTGCGGGGATGTTCGGTCTCCACAACTTCGGCGACGACCCGGACTGGCAGGGATGGTGGGGTGACGAGCCGCCGTTCCGGTGTCCGGTGTTCGTCCTGACCCACACTTCACCGAGGCCGTCGATCGAGATGGCGGGCGGCACGACGTTCCACTTCCTGTCAGCCGAACCGCACGAAGCACTCGAACGGGCGACCGCTGTCGCCGGCGGAGGGGACGTGCGCGTCGGTGGTGGCCCGACCGTCGTGCGCGACTTCCTGGCCGCCGGTCTCGTGGACCGCCTCCACGTCGCGATCGCTCCGATCCTCCTCGGTGGCGGCATCCGACTCTGGGACGATCTCCGTGGCGTCGAAGCGGGCTACGCCGTCACCGCGGAGACCGCCGAGAGCGGCACCGTGCATCTGACGTTCCGCCGATGAGTTGACCGCGTTCGCTCCGTCACCCCTTGAACTGGCGAAACCTGAACAACGGATGTGACCTGAGGTCGCCGCAGACGCTCACCGAAGCCGACCGGCGCCTCGTCGCGGCGTGGGCGGCGGACTGCGCCGAGCGGGCGCTGCCGTTCTTCGAGGCCGACTGCCCTGACGACGCGCGACCGCGTGCTCTCATCGAGCGTGCCAGGGTCTACTCGCGTGGCGGAACGAACACCGCGGATGAGATCCGCCGACGATTCGACGGGGGAGTGTCGCCAGACACGACGAAGTCTCCGGCAGCGATGGCGGCGGCCCGGTCGGCCGGGCAGGCTGCGGCCGTTGCGCACATGGGTGCCCATGCGTTGGGAGCCGCCGCGTACGCCGCGGAGGCGTTCGGCCTGGCAGACCCGGCCACAGCCGAGGTCGTTGACGACGAGGTTGCGTGGCAACTCGACCACATGACGGCGGCGGTTCGCGTGGCGCTTCGATCCCTGCCGGCGGTGGGACAGAACAGCGCCGGACCTCTCGGACCCGGCTTGTTGTCGACCGGACAGCGCGGCGAGATCATCGCTGCGATCCAGGCCGGGCTCACCGACGACGGTGTTCCGGCACCCGATGAGGAGGACGTTTCACCTGACACCTGATCGACTGCCAATCGCTTCGGGAGTCCCGTTGGTCGACGGTGGGGGCATGAACCTCACAATGGTCGTCGCCGGTTCATGCCTGGTGGTTGCCGGGCGAGACTTCGGGCGACTCAGCCCAAGCAGCCGCAGCGCGCTGCGCGGGGCAGTGATCCTCGACGTTCCGTCGGTCGGCAGCGGCCAGGCGCTCGACCAGGCCGTCGCCTTCAAGTTGAGCGACGAGGCGCACTGCTCCGGAGTGGGTGATGCCGACCACATCGGCGATGCGCCGCAGGTTCGCGCCGCCCAGGAACTCGTCGAGCGCGAGCAGCGCCGCCGGCCCACTTCCCGTCAGCCGGGTGGCGTCGCCGTGGAGGCCGAGCGCGAACGACGCGAGCAGGTTCTCGAATCGGCTGCTCGAAGGCTCCACCACGGCGCGTTCACATTGACATGTGAGTCACTCATACATTCGGGTCCCGAGGACACCGACATTGAAGGAGTTACAGATGAGTGGAATCGTCGCTACAGCCGAGATCGACATCCATGCCTCTGCCGAGCGGGTGTGGCAGACGCTCACCGAGCCCGCTGCGGTCAAGGCGTGGATGTTCGGCACCGACCTGGAGACCGACTGGCGGGTCGGAAGCCCGATCGTGTGGAAGGGCGAGTACGAGGGGAGGTCCTACGAGGACAAGGGCGAGGTGTTGGCGTTCGAACCACCGCTGTCGTTCTCGGTGACCCACTTCAGTCCCATGACCGGCCAGGAGGACGCGCCCGAGAACTACCACACGCTCGTCTTCGCTCTCACCGCCACCGACGACGGCACACACCTCGAGCTGACACAGGACAACAACACATCCGAGGAGGAGGCACGGCACTCGTCGGCGAACTGGGCCCAGGCGCTCAGGGGTGTGAAGGCCCACGCCGAGGGCTGATCGACGGAAGGATGGAAGCGTTCGAGTTCCGGATCGCGGTGTCGTGCGCGGCCCGGGGCGTTGATGCGGGTCAGACCCGCAGGACGCGGAGCTCGTCGATCGCCGGGAAGCCGTCGTCCTGCGTGACGACGGGAACGTCGTAGGCGAGCGCTGTCGCCGCTATCCAGGCGTCGTTGACACCCATGCGGAGGCCGCGGTCGCGAAGGAGCACCCGGAGCGTGGCCCAGTGCTCGGCGACACCCGCGTCGATCGGGATCGGATCGAGGTCCAAGGCGGCGGTGAGCGTGCGGAGACGTCGGTCGCGGGTGGTGATGTCGGTGGCAGCCAGCACTCCGGCGCGGAGCTCGCCGATCGTGATGACCGTGACGGCGAGCTCATCGGGGAGGCCGTCGACGTCGAGCGGTCGCACGGTCTCCTCGGCGATGAAGATCGAGGTGTCGGCGATGCCGCGTGTGGTCACGGAACGATGTCGTCGGTGGTGTCCGGGGAGAGCCTGTGCAAGTCGTCGCGGAGGGCCGGATCTGCCTGGTTGGCTGAGATCAGCCTGAGGAAGGACGAGCGCGTCACCCAGCGGGTGCGTCGGGGAAGCGGGCCCAGGAGGGCGACCGCTTTGCCGTCGACTGTGACCGTGATCGCTTCGCCGGCCTCGACGCGGTCGAGCAGCGAACGGGTCTGGTTGCGAAGTTCTCGGGACGCGACCGATGCCATGCGACAAGTGTAGCGTGTGTGCTACGGATGACGGCAGATCGCGACGACGCTCACTGATCGATATAGGTGTCCGACTTTCTATACTTCCGGCATGGCGCTCAGCATCAAGAATCCCGAGGCCGACCACCTTGCTCGGGAGCTTGCATCGGTCACCGGTGAAACGCTGACCGACGCCGTCCTGGCTGCCCTGCGCGAGCGACTCGACCGCGAGCGCCACCATCGGCGCCCGGGCATCGCCAGTCGCCTCCACCGGCTCGCAGAAGAGACGAGCAGGCTGCCGGTGTTGGATCGACGTCGCCCCGACGAGATCGTCGGATACGACGAGGACGGACTCCCGGCGTGACGACGATCGTGGTGGACACATCTGCTGTGGTGGCGATCCTCGGCAACGAGTCAGATGCCGACGACGTCATTGCAGCCCTGGACATCGCCGAGGAACGGCTGATGTCGGCGGCCACGTTGGTCGAGCTCGGGATCGTCATGGAGGCGCGGCTCGGCCCGGCCGGAGCCCTGGCGGTGGACCGATTCCTTCGCGACGGTGAGGTCGACGTCGTCGCAGTCGAC
>CAYSCB010000078.1:0-10415 GCA_964429335.1 uncultured Aquihabitans sp. | reverse complement strand
CTTCGCAGTGTTCCAGCACTTCGGCCAGCAGCACCCTGCCCGCGTCCGGGTCCGCGAAGCACTGGTGGTTGCCACGGATGACGAGCGCCATCGCAGCGTGCCGGGCGTCGCCGACGTCATCCGCGGTTGTGGCCCAGGAGCGGAGGGCGAGGTCCATGGCGGTGGGGTCGCCCGCAGCGTGAGCCGTCGTCCACGCGTCGGCGAACCCGAAGGCGAGCCGATCCGCCGGCTCCGCCAGGCCGACCTGTTCTCGGAGTTGGTCGAAGGTCGCCCGCATCTCCGAGCTCATGCCTTCCCACACCCAGAACCACCCGAGCGCTCCCACGATCGCGACAGCGTCGCCGACGGCGTCGCTCTCCAACGCGACGGTGAGCGCGGCACGGAGGTCGGCCAGGAGGCGTCGGCACTCGTCCACACGCGGGAGAGGATCCGGGCCCTCGAAGTCCCGGCTCGATCCGCGGCAGAACGCAACCACCCATCGGAGGTGTTCGCGGCGCACGTCGGCGGCCGTCCCCGAGTCGACGAGCCGTTCCAGGGCGAACGCTCTGATGGTTTCGAGGAACCGGTACCAGGTGGTCCCGTCGGGTCCTGCGTCGGCGACCAGCATCGACCGTCGGGCGAGCCCGCTGAGCCGCTGGGACATCTCGTTCGTCGTGACGGGGCCGTCGGCCACTGCTGCCGCCGCGGTGGCCGGGAACGGGCCGGCGAACACCGAGAGTCGATCGAGCAGCGTCCTGTCCGACTCGTCGAGCAGGTCATAGCTCCATGCGATCGACGCCTCCAGCGTGCGTTGGCGACTGAGGCGCCCTGAGGTGGAGCCGGTGAGGAGCTGGATCCGATCCCCGAGTCCGTCGGCGATCTCCGAGAGCTGCGTGACCTCGGCACGTGCAGCGGCCAGCTCCAGCGCCAACGGCAGTCCGTCGAGCCGTCGGCAGATCGCGATGATCGCCTCGGCCGCATCGACATCGATCTCCAGGTCGGGTCGAACCAGGAGGAGTCGATCGGTGAACAACCGACCGCTGTCGGTTCCGTGGACCGAAGCGATCGGATCGCCGAGGTCGGCGTCGGGAAGGTCGAGCGACGCGGCGCGGAACACTGCCTCGCCGTACACACCGACCGGCTCACGGGTGGTGAGGAGCAACGTGCACGCCGTGGCCTCGACGATGGAGGCGACGAGGGTGCCGACGGCCTCGAGGACCTGTTCGCAGTTGTCCAGGACGAGGAGGTCACGACGGTCGGTCAGAGCCGCTGTGAGCTGCTCGGCACCGGTCGCGGCGTCACCGGACAAGCCGGCACCGGCAGCAACGGCGCTCCACACGTGCTCGGCGGCGCGAGCGGAGCTCAGATCCACCCAGCACACACGCTCGAAGTGATCCGACGAGGTGTTGCCCACCTCGATCGCCAACCGCGTCTTGCCGACTCCTCCGGCACCGACGATCGAGGTGACCCGATGCCGATCGACGAAGTACCGGATCCGCTCCACGGCTTGGTGGCGGCCGAAGAGGTTGGTGGGTGGCCGCGGCAACGGCGAGATGGCGCCGAGCACGCCGCGCAGTGGTGGGAACGCGGTTGGGTGGTCGCGTGGTTGGAGCTGCAGGATCCGCACTGGGCGTTCGATCCCACGCAGCCGGTGCTCGCCGAGGTCGACGGCGGCGACCTCCACGTCGCCGTCCTCGACGAACAGGTCCCATGTCGACGAAGTCGTGAGAACCTGGTCGCCGTGGGCAGCGGCGAGCAGGCGTCCGCAACGGTTCAACGTCGGTCCCACGTACGTGCCATCGGGTCGCTGGTCGACGTCGCCGGCGACGACCGCGGCGCGGAGTCGCATCGTGGGAACATCCCGACGACGCTCGGCGAGCTCCGCCTGGATCGCCACCGCGGAGGTCACCGCGGCCGAGCAGCGGCGGAAGACCGCGACAGTGGAGTCACCGCCTCCCTGCTCGACAGCGAACCAGCCCTCATGGTCAGCCACGACGCTTCGCACGATCTCATGGGCGTTGTCGAGCGCCGTCCGCGCGGCCTCCGGGTCGGAGTCGAACATCGCGGTCGATCCTTCCGCATCCGTGAACAGGAAGCTCAGCGTGCCGGCCCATCGAGGAACCTGCACGTTGCCAGGGCGGCCGGCGGTCACGGGTTCAGCATCCATCGGATGGGGTCATCCAGCAACGAGCATCGCATCGACCTCGACGAGCAGGCCGGGCTGCCACAGCGACGTGACACCGATCAGGGTTGCTGCGGTGACCGGGTAGTGCTCGCCGAGGACGTCGATCGCTGCGCCGACGATCGACTCGAACACGGCCGGCGTGTAGTCGACGACGTAGATCGTGAGTCGGACGACGTCGGACAGGGCGGCGTCGGCTGCCTCGACGGCGACGCGGAGGTTCCGCAGCGCCTGCGCGGACTGCTCCCCGTGGGAAGCTCCGACCGGCGCACCGGAGATGTCGACGCCGGTCTGCCCGGCGATGTGGATGATCCGGGTGCCGGTGGCGACGGCGCCGACGGTGACGTGAGCAGCGCCGGGAACCGCCGCCAGCTGCGGGGGGTCGATTCGTTCGATTGCCATGGGTGCTCCTGTTCTCGTGGTGGCGGGGCCTGTTCAGCGGCCGGGACGACAGGCGGTGTCGAGTCGGGCGACGAGCGAGTCGACGGTTCCGTTCTCGAATGGGGTGAAGTCCCCGCTCTTCACCGCCGCCCGGGCGATCGACACGAACGTGGCGGCGTCGTCGGGTGCCGTGGCGAGCATCGTGTCGAGGGTCGGGTCGAGCTCGGTGAACACGGCTCTGGCCTGTTCCGGGCTGCTGATGGTGCTCGTCCTGGCGTCGATCGTCTCACCCGCGGCGCAGAAGGCGGCGACGTTGCCGTTCCGGTCGGTGGTGGTGGATGCAGTGGAGCTCGTGGCTGCTGCGGAATCCGACGCAGCCTCCTTGGAGTCGTCGCTGGTGCATCCAGGAAGCAGCAGCCCGCCAGCGACCGCGATCAGCGAGAGGAGTCGAATGGTCCGAGGTGAGTGGTTGTCCATGGTGGGGTGTCCTTCGGTCGAGGTGCGCTCGTCGTGCGCTGGCGGACGTCGCCGGAGTCCATCGTGTGGTGACCGTCGTGTCGGTACCTCCCCCGGCCGGGGGAATCGACTGCAGAGGTGTCGGTGATCGAGGAGCCGGGTGGCCGGTGCGGGTCGTGCAGCACCTGTGGTTCACCTGCTCGGTGTCGTGAGCCTCGCGATCATCGTGTCGAGACGGGCGCGTTCCCGGTCACTGAAGTTCCTGTGGGCGAACGCCCATAGCGACGTTCGCCCAGTCGATGAGGACCGGTCCCGTGCTCGAGACGATCACGTTCTCGGGATGCAGATCGAGGTGTAGCAGGGCGTCGCCGTGACTGACTCGCCAGGTGATCGTCGCGGGTGCCGGTACCCGGTGCAGCTGGGTGTGCAGCGAAGCGAGCGTGCGGCCCGCTGCAGCGACGGTCCAGGGTCGTCGGGCCATGTCGGTCGCGAGGGTCACCCCACCGATCCGCTCCATGACGATGTCGGACCCGTCGGCGTCAAACACCGTGGGGCAACTGACGCCGGCCGAGCGGATTACGCGCATCGCTTCCGCCTCCAGGGTCGCGTCGCGGCCCCGGCGGTAGCGCCTCAGGACGCGGCCGTCACCCAGGTCGTACACGTCGGCCTCACGGCCACGCCCGAGCAGCGGCCCCGGGGGATCCTGCCCCACGGGCTCACGGTACTGCTTCGGCCGTGTTTGTCACCGGGTGGTGTCATCTGGCGTCAGCGTCGATCATCGCCTGGTGGGCACCGATGACGAAGCATTCGGTCTCAGCGGGATCCGACGAGCGGGTTGATCCATCGGGCCTCGGAGAAGCGCGCGAAGTCGGAGTCCGCCGAGATGACCGAGACGCCGTGCTCGATCGCCAGCGCCGCGAGCATCGCGTCGGTCACGAGGTTGCCCGAGATCGGCGCCTGCCGGCAGAGGCGACCGTAGATCTCCGCCGTAGCTCGGCCGGCCGTCGGCACCCACGAAGCGGGCGCGGCCAACCACGACTCGACGATCTCCCACGCCTGCTCGCCGTCGAGCGGGTCCTTCGCAACGCGAGGGTGGGTGCTGATGCGGAGGAACGCGCCGATCGACTGCCATGGAAGCCCCACCCTGACCGAACCGTTCAGCGCTTCGGTGAGCCATGCAGCGGCCGCCGCGTTGTACGGGCTGTCCTCGTCGATCGCGTACAGGAGGATGTTGGCGTCGACGATCACGGTTCGGGCGATTCGTCGAGCAATTCCAGAACCTCGGCGACGTTCGAGACGTCGACCTTGAGGCCGAGGCGTCCGCTCCGATGCCGGTACGGGCGGACGTCGTCACGCCGGGCCAGACCGCGGCGTACGAGCTGGTTCAGCGCCTCGCTGAGGCCGATGCCGTGTGCGCGTCGAAGCTCCTCGGCCGCGGCGACCACGTCATTGTCGAGCACCACCGTCGTCCTCATGACCGAACGATAGCATCATGATGCGCGTGATCAGGCACTGCCATGCTGTCGGGAGACGCGCTCCGGGGTTCTGATGGGTGTTCCGTGCGGCACTCGGGGGTGGACACTGGTGTGGTCCCGCCGTGTCAGGAGGCCAACATGGACGTCGATGCGCTGCTGCTGGAGCTGTACGGACGGGTCGAGGACCACGTCGTCGGGGCCGTCGCCGACCTCGACGCCGCCGGCTTGGCGGCGGCGCCCGGACCCGGGGCCAACCACATCGGCTGGTTGGTGTGGCACCTGACGCGGGTCGAGGACGGCCACGTCGCCGAGCTGCTCGATGTCGACCAGCTCTACGTGACCGGCTCCTGGGCCGAGCGCCTCGGCATGCCGCCCGACCCAGAGGACTCTGGCTACGGCCACACCGAGGAGCAGGTCGCCGCGGTCGAACCGGGCGGTCCGGACCTCTTGCTCGACTACTACCGGGCTGTGAACGCGCGAACCCGTGGGTACCTCGCAGGTCTGTCGCCTGCGGACCTCGACCGGATCGTCGACGAGCGGTGGGACCCGCCGGTGACGCTCGGTGTGCGTCTCGTCAGCATCGTCGACGATCAGATCCAGCACGCGGGCCAGGCCAGGTATCTGCGCGGCCTCCTCGGTCGCTGAGGAACCCACCACCGGCTGCCAGCGCGCCACCGCGTTCTGGGGGTCGGAACCGACAGAACGTGTCGATTGCGACCCCTATGTTCGGGGCGGTGTCGCCGACGCCGACGCGCAACACACCGATCCCTCGACTTCGGGGACCCGGGCCACGGCGTCGTAGCCGAAGGTCGGGCTGTCGGCGAGCACGGCATAGAGCTCCCACGGGCCGTCGGGTGCGTCGATCCACACCTTCTCCTGGGTGGCGAAGCAGCAGGTGCCCGAGCCCTCGGTGGCGTCGATTCCGTCGCCTTCGAGTCGGGCCTGGTGCTCGCGCACGGCGGCAGGGTCAGCCACCTCGACGCCGAGGTGGTTCAGGCGGGCCTCCGAGTCGGGTGCTTCGAACAGCACGAGCTTGAGGGGCGGGTCTTCGATGGCGAAGTTCGCGTATCCGGGACGGCGCTTCGCGGGTTCGGTCGCGAACAGGCGCGAGTAGAAGGCGACGGCGCCGTCAAGGTCAGGGACGTTGAGAGCGAGTTGGACTCGGGACATGGTCGGTCCTCCTTGGTGGGGTAATCTATCGACAGTCATCAATGTATCGATCAGTGTCGATATGCACAAGAGGTTGCTCACATGGCGTCGAGAGTGCCGATCCCCGTTCCCGTGACCGCCTCCATCGAGTGTTGCGCACCGTTGCTGTCCGAACCGCTCGGCGCCGTCGACGCGGTCGAGCTCGCCTCGGCGTTCAAGGCACTTTCGGACCCGGTGCGGCTCCAGCTGCTGTCGCTGATCGCCGCGGCCCCTGGCGGTACGGCGTGCAGCTGCGATCTGGAGGAACCGGTGGGGCGGAGCCAGCCGACCGTGTCGCACCACCTGTCGGTGCTTGCCGATGCCGGCCTCATCACCAAGGAGAAGGTCGGTCGTTGGGTCAACTGCACGATCGTGGCCGACCGGGTCGCCCAGCTGCGTGACGTGCTCGGCGGCTGAGACCCGACCGTGTTCTGGGGGTCGGAACCGACAGAACGTGTCGATTGCGACCCCTATGTTCGGTCAGGGGCGCTCATCCGACGTGACCAGGGCGTCGATCTGGTTGATCGCCACGGTCGCGCCCTCGACCACGCCCATGTCGAGCACCTTCTGGAGTCCCTGCGCGGATTCGTAGACGCTGGTGAACACGGTGGGTGCGGCGAACTCAGCGGTGATCGTCAGGGTGAGCGAGTCCATGTCGGTGGTGACGTCGGTGACGGGCATGGGTCCTATTCCTTGGTGGTTGGCTGGTCGAGGAGGAACGCGTCGATCCGCGAGATGCGACGTCGCCAGAGGCCTTCGAGGTCGTCCAGCATCGATGCGACCGATCGCACCGTTTCCACCTCCCCGTAGGTGAGCTGCTCGCGGCCACTTCGTCGTTTGGTGAGGAGGCCCGCTCGTTCCAGAACGGCGACGTGCTTCTGGACCGCAGCGAACGACATGTCGTAGTTCGCGGCGAGGGCCGACACCGAGTGTCTTCGACCAGGGCCCTGCGCAGGATGTCGCGTCGGGTCCGGTCGGCGAGCGCGTGGAACACGGCATCGGTCCGTTCCTCGTCCAGCACAGCAGTCGCCATGTCCGAGACATGCAACCAGGTGGTTGCATGCCAACCTTCGTGAGGAGAGAAGGCGAGTGACGGAGCGGTGCGATCAGCGGCAGGATCTTCGTCGATGCGCTTCGTCCACTCGCCAGACCACGCGCTGCACTCACCGAACCAGGAGCTCGAGCTGTCGCGGTTCCAGCCGCTGTTCGAACATCCGGGTCGGGCCGAGGTGATCCTCCGCGCTCTGCTCGACGACGGCACCTTCGACGCGGTCACCCCGATCGGCTGGGGGACCGACCCGATCGCCGCGGTGCACGACCCCGGCCTCGTCCGTTTCCTGTCAACGGCGTGGGAGCGCTACCAGCGCGAGTGCGGTCCGACCCACGACGTGATCCCGGACGTGTTCCTGCATCCCGGAGTCCGTGCCGGGATGGGGGATCCGACCGAACCCGAGCTCGTGTCGGCACAACTCGGCTGGTGGTGCTTCGAGACGACGACCCCGCTCACCGAAGGCACCTACCGAGCGGCGCGGTCGTCGGTCGACGTGGCGCTGACCGCCGCCTCGCTGGTGCTGCGCGACGGCGACCGAGCCGCCTACGGGCTGTGTCGTCCACCCGGCCACCACGCTGCGACCTCCGTCTACGGGGGCTACTGCTTCTTCAACAACGCGGCGGTCGTGGCCCAGCACGCCGTCGCCGGTGGGGCCAAGGTCGCGGTGCTCGACGTCGACTACCACCACGGCAACGGCACCCAGCAGATCTTCTACGAGCGCGACGACGTGGTGTTCGTGTCGCTGCATGCGGACCCGGTGCGGGCGTACCCGTTCACGACCGGGGCGGCGGCCGAGACCGGAACGGGCCGCGGATCGGGTGCGACGGTGAACCTCCCGTTGGCCGAGGGAATCGACGACGACGGGTTGATCGCTGCGCTGTCGACGGCGTCGGAGGCGATCGACCGCTTCGGTGCCGACGTGCTGGTCGTGTCGTTGGGCCTGGACATGTACGAGGGCGACCCGATCGCGGATCTGGCGGTCACGCCGGACGGCTTCGTCCGCAGCGGGGCACTGGTGCGGGAGCTGGACCTGCCGACCGTCGTGTTGCAGGAGGGCGGCTACGCGACCGATGCGCTCGGCGCCAACGCGGTGGCGTGGCTGCGAGGCCTGAGCGGTTCCTGAGGTCGTCGTCCGGAATGCGGCGGCCGCCCGCGGGGATCGATGGTCAGCCGAAGGGCGGGAACGCGTAGGCGCTCCACGCCTCACGACGCGTCGAGTCCGGGTCCTCGACCATCCGCACGTCGAGCGCACCGTCGGCACGGTTGCCCCAGATGAACGTCGGACGTCGAGTCAGGTCGTAGCGGGGCCAGCGCGGCGCGTCGACATCGCAAGGTTCCCCGTTCGGGTCGCCCGTCCGGGCGAAGTCGGTCCACGCCTTCTGCATCGACGCCGACAGCGCGTCGATGCGACGACGCTGGTCGGCATCGGCGAGGAGCCGCTCCCCTCCGGGGGCGCTGATCTCGTCGGTGCCGAACACGAACGACAGCTCGAGCGCATGGATCGCACCGAGGTCCTGCTCGGGGGCGTCGAGCGCCTCGGCGGGGACCTTCCACGTGAACCGGTACAGGAACGTCGGTGCGTGGTCGAGCTGTGCTTCGACGAGCCGGGTCATCGGCTGGATCATCACGTAGTCGTGGGCCTGGGTCAGCACGATCGTGGTGGGGTCGTCGCGGCGACCGCGAGGCGGGTCGTGCTCGGTGACCCACGCCGAATACACCTCGTCGACGGTGGCCGGTGCCACCGTGGCGTCGAGCAGCGGCCGGAGCGCCTCGGGGAACCCGATCGGGGGACCGAAGTCGGTGTCCTCGACGAAGTAGTTGCGCAACTGGCTGTCGTACATCGACCAGTAGCCCATCTCGTCCTGGGTCGCCCCGGCCATGAGCGGGATGCCCGCGGCGTGACCCGCGCGCAGGAGCTCGTAGGTGTCACCGAGCACGAGCTCGCCGTCGATGTAGGGGGCGAACAGGGTGTCGGCGAAGATGCTCGTGAGCGACGCGACGTACCCTGCCTCCACCAGTCGGACCCCCGGCGCGTTGAACACGTCGTCGATGCCGACCTTGTCGACCGCCTCGATGACCTCGTCCGCAGCGAGACCCTGGAACGACGCAGTGTGGATCAGGTTTGGTCCGCCGCTCTGGGCGATCACGCGGTCGAACAGCCGCTTCGGGTCCTCGGTGGCGAGCAGCGCCGAGATCGAGATCGACCCCGCTGATTCGCCGAACACGGTCACGTTGGCCGGGTCGCCGCCGAAGCCGGCGATGTTGCGGCGCACCCACTCCAGCGCGGCGATCTGGTCGCGCAGCCCGTTGTTGCCGCTACCCCGGTAGGACTCGTCGAGCCCGCCGAGCTCCAGGAACCCGAACACTCCCAGGCGGTAGTTGAACGTCACGACGACGACGTCATGGGACGCGAGGTGCTGACCGGTGTAGTAGTCGGTCGACGCGGTACCGACGACGAACGCCCCGCCGTGGATGAACACCATGACCGGGCGCGCGGTGTCGTCGACCGCCGGGGTCCACACGTTCAGGTGCAGGACGTCCTCGGCGGTGAACACCGGCACCGCCATGCCGGCTGCCTCGCTGACGATCGTCTCGGGGTCGCTGCTGTAGAGCTCGAGCGGGTCCGCTGCCTGAGCAGCGACCGGCCCCCACTCCAGGGCATCGCGGATGTCCTCCCACGTCTCGGGCGCGACGGGAGGCCGGAACCGCAACGGACCGATGGGCGGTGCACCGTAGGGGATCCCCTTGAACACGACGAGGTCGTCGACGACAGCTCCTCGGACCATGCCGTGCTCGGTGGTGGCGACGATCCGCTCGACGGGTGGGACGGCGGGATGGGTGGCGGTCACTGGGTGCCTCCTCACGTGATCGGACTCGGGGCGATCCCACGAGTCCTACCACCGACCCGCCGAGGTGGATCACGTGTCCCAGCTGAACACCCGGGTCGCGATGAGCGTCACGACCGCGGCGAAGCCCAACAGCACGCCCATCGGGACCAGCACCGATCCGACGGTGGCGTCGCGCACCAGCACGTCGAGGAGCCCGGAGCTCAGGTGGCGCATCGGCATGAGCCAGGACACCCCCTGCACCCAGTCGGGCATGGCGTCGATCGGGAAGAAGACGCCGGACAGGAACGCCATCGGCAACACGATGAGGTTCACAGCAGCCGATGCTGCCTCCTCGGTGCGGGCGAACGAGCCGACCAGCAGACCGATGGCCAGGAACGCCAGCGTGCCGGCGACGAGCAGCGGCAGCGCCAACCACCAGCTGCCGCGGAGCTGGAGCCCGAATGCCGGTGTCATGGCGACTCCGATGAACACGATGGCCTGCGCGAGCGCCACGACGAGGCTGACACCGATGCGGGCCCCGACGACCGCGGCGGGGGACACCGGTGACATGCGCAGGCGGCGCAGCACCTGGGTGCGTCGCCAGATGACCAGGTTCATCGCCGCGCCGAACGCGGCGGACATCGAGATCGCCCAGGCGAGCAGTCCGGAGGTGAGGTACTGGATCGGTTGGAACGACTCGTCCTCGACCTGCGATGCGTTCACGGTGAACCGGGGAGGTTGTCCGGAGATCTGGAGGTTGGCCTGGCCGACCACCGACTGGACGATCCCCTGCACGGTGCCGGCGGCCACCTGGTCCGTCGCCGAGTAGCGCAGCTCGACGACGTCGCCGTGCTGGCTGATCGCTGCGGGGATGT